>WHTS01000058.1:17596-20218 GCA_009377585.1 Betaproteobacteria bacterium | reverse complement strand
TTGAACGCGGCGCTGATCAACTCGGCAGCATCGGCTGCGCTGGCGTTCAACGACACCCACTATCAGACCGTGGCGCATCCATCCAGCCCCGTCGGCGCCGCGGCGCTTGCAATCGCGGAACGCCTCCCGGTAACGGGTCAGGCGCTCATCCATAGCGTCATCCTGGGCATCGAGCTGCAGTGCCGGATCGGAGCCGTGCTGTGCACGCCGCCGGCCGAAGTGTCGGTCGGGCTTTCGATGCAGGGCCTGGTGGGCGGCATCGGCGCGGCGGTGACCGCCGGCAAGTTGCTGGGTTTCGATGCCGAGGCGATGAGCCGCGCCATCGGGCATGCCATCAATCAGGCCGCCGGGTTGCGCGAGGCGCACGCCACCATGGGGAGTCCCTTCACGCCGGGGCATTCGGCGCGCTGCGGCGTGTTCGCGGCGTTGCTGGCCGAGCGCGGCCTCACCATCAACGATACGATGATCGAAGGGGTGAAGGGCTTCGCCGTCTCCTTCTCGACCAACCCGCAGCCCGAAGCGGCGGTCGCCGAGCTGGGCAGCCGCTTCGAGATCCTGTCGCTCGCCTACAAACCTTATCCGTCCGGCTTCGTGACCCATCCCGTGATCGACGTGTGCCTCGACGTGGCGCGGCGCAGCCGCTTCGATGTCGCCGCCATCGAGCGGGTCGAGGTCGGCGTCAATCCGCTGACGATACAGCTGTGCAATCGACCCGAGCCGATGGACCGTGCACAGGCGCTGGTGAGCTTCCAGCACTGGGGCGCCGTGTCACTCATCCACAAGGCGGCCGGCACGGCGCAGATCACGCAGGCGATGGTCGACGATCCGCAGGTCGCGGCATTGCGCCGCAAGTTCGTTGCGACGGCGCGGCCGGACATGGCGCGCGAAGCGGCCGACCTGCGCGTGGTGTTGCAGGGCGGAGCCGAGCTCACGGCGCAGGTCGAGCGCTGCATCGGCTCGGCCGGGGTGCCGATCTCGGACGACGATCTTGCGCGCAAGACGCGAGGCCAGCTCGAGAGCGCGTATGCCGCCGATGTCAGCGCGCAGATTCTGGACGAGGCCTGGACGATGGCGCGGCTGCCGCGGGCGGATCGGATCTGCGCATGGCTGGGCCAGGTGCACGCGGGGTAAGGAGCTCATCCTGCAGCTCTTCGACGCACTCGCACACGAGCGCCGCCAGCTCGTCGACCTGGGCCGCGTCGATGCAAAGCGGCGGCGCGAGCCGCAATACGCTGCCGCGTGCGAACGGAATGAAGCCGCGTTTCCAGGCGCGCATGTTGAGCGAGGCGACCTGTTCCTTCGCCAGCGGCTGGTGCCGGTCGTGCGGATCGACCAGGTCGACGGCGAGCAGGAGCCCGCGCGAGCGCACCTCGCCGACGATCGGCAGAGCGCCGATGCGATTTGCGAGGGCGTGCTGCAGGCGCTCGCCCATGCGAGCGGAATTCGCAATCAGGTCCTCCCGCTCCAGGATGGCGATGTTGGCGAGCGCGGCTGCGCATGCGACCGGATGTCCGCAGTACGTGTTGGCATGGACGTTCTCCTCGTGGCCCGTTTCGCCGAACACGTCGGCGATGCGGGTCCGTGCGACGGCAGCCGACAACGGAACGTAGCCCGAGGTGATGCCCTTGGCGATCGTCATGATGTCGGGAACGACCGCTTCATGCTCCACGGCGAACCAGCGCCCGGTGCGCCCGAAACCGGTGATCACCTCGTCGGCGATCATGAGCACGTCCAGCTCGTCGCAGATATCGCGCACGCGCTCGAGCCAGCCCAGCGGCGGGATGATGATCCCGCCCGAGCTCAGGCACGGCTCCAGGATGATCGCCGCCACCGTCTCCGGGTCCTGGGCGCGAACCGCGTCGGCCAGCATGTCGGCGCAGCGGCGCACGAGTCGTTCGTCGGTGCCGGCCTCACGGTCGTGCAACGCATACGGCGGCGGCGACTTGACGAATCCGTCCCAGGCGAGCGGCTCGTAGGGCGCGAACAGCTCGGGAATGCCGCACACTTCGAGTGTTCCCAGTGTGGCGCCGTGGTAGCCGCGCTGCAAGGCGATCACCTTGTGCTTGCGCCCACGGCCGCGCTTGAGCCAGTAGTGCCGGGCGATCTGGATCGCGCGCTCGTTCGCTTCCGAGCCGCTCACTGCGAACAAGGTATACGAGAGATCGCCGGGGGTGAGCGCCGCGAGCTTCGCCGCCAGCTCGGCGGCGGGCCGATTGGAGAATTGGCGCGTGGTCGGATAGTAAGCGAGCTGCATCGTCTGGCGGGCTACCGCCTCGGCGATCTCGGCGCGGCCGTGACCGACGTTGACCACGGCAAGCCCGGCAAAGGCGTCGATGAAGCGCCGGCCCTCGCGGTTCCAGACGTAGACGCCTTCGCCGCGCTCGAACATGAGCGCCTCGTCCGGAAGGTGCGGGTGATCCTGGGTCTTGTGGGTCCACAAGTGCTTTATCATTTCGGCGTCGGTCATCGCGGCTCCTCGGTGTTGCGCGTGCGTCACGCTATCGATGTCGACGTACGGTGTCAAATCCGAGGTCATCCCGAAATCCTCGGCACGCCCGAGGCAGGCTGTTACCATGGCGCCGTAGACACAAGCAGATTCGACAGGCGCAGATTCGACAGGCG
>WHTS01000058.1:0-17552 GCA_009377585.1 Betaproteobacteria bacterium | reverse complement strand
GCAGATTCGACAGGCGCAGATTCGACAGGCGAGCGGCGTGAAAGTCGATGGAAGATGCCATTGCGGCAACATCCGCTACCAGGCCGAGGTCGACCCGGGCAAAGTGACGGTGTGTCATTGCACCGATTGCCAGATGCTGACGGGCTCGGCCTTTCGCGCCAATGTGCAGGCTCCCCGGGAGAGTTTCGTCCTGCGCGGCGGCCAGCCTCGCATCTACATCAAGACCGCCGAGAGCGGAACCCGACGCGCGCATGCGTTCTGTCCGCAATGCGGCACGCCGGTGTACTCGTCGGCGATCAGCGATCCTCCGTACTATTCCTTGCGCGTGGGCTGTCTGGAACAACGCGCTCAGCTCGAGCCCGCGCGGCAGATCTGGTGCAAATCCGCGCTGGGCTGGGCAATGAAACTGCAGGGTGTCGAGCAGATCATGCAGCAGTGAACAGCTAGGCGGGGCGTCGGCGCAGAGGCAGACACCGGCTGCGTCCAACGCTGCGGCGCGCTGCATGCTGAGCATCCTATGGGACCATGACGGAGCGAGCTGGCAGCGATTGAGCGCAAGCTCGGCTACGACCAAGCTGCGGGCCCGAACTCGCAGCTGGACATGCGGTACGCATTGCCGGGGGAGTGTTTGCGGACATGCTGGGTGCGGCCAAGAACAACATCAACGGGCCTGGAAGTAAAGCGGCGCGCATGCGTCGCAGAAGCAAGCTCCGTGCGATCGGCGGCGCTCTCGCTTTTTGCTGCAGCGGCAACCTGTCCGCCGCCGAACACATGATCGCGTCGACCTCCGACCTGGCGAATCTGACGCTCGCCGATCTGCTCGCCATCGAGGTGACCTCGGTATCGCGCAGCCCGGAGAAGACCTGGACCGCGGCGGCCGCCGTGCACGTCATCACTCAGGACGATATCCGCCGCTCCGGCGCGCGCACCATCCCCGACGCACTGCGGCTCGCGCCCGGGGTCGATGTCGCGCAAATCGACGCCGGCAAATGGGCGATCGGGGTGCGCGGCTTCCAGGACCGGTTGGCGCGCTCGGTGCTGGTGATGATCGACGGCCGCAGCGTCTATTCGCCGCTTTTCGCCGGCACCTACTGGGAGGTGCAGGACACGCTCATCGAAGATATCGACCGCATCGAGGTCATTCGCGGACCGGGCGGCACGCTATGGGGCGCCAACGCCGTGAACGGCGTGATCAATATCATTACCAAGCATGCCGAGGAGACTCAGGGCACGCTGGTCGGTTTCGGCGCCGGGCGCGACACCTGGGAGGCAAGCGTGCGGCAGGGCGCGAAGACTGCCGACGGGACGTATTTTCGCCTGTATGCCAAGTCCTTGGACCGCGCGCCGCAACCGCATGCCGACGCAATTCCCGACTACGACAATTTCCGCATGAGCCGCGCCGGCTTCCGGGCCGATAAAGCGCATTCCGCCCGCGCCGACTGGACGCTGCAGGGCGATGTCTACCAGGCAGCCGCCGGCCAGAGGACCGTGGTGTCGAGCTTCTTCGAGCCGCTCAGCCGGATCGTGGACGGAAACGTCAAGCTCTCCGGCGCGAATCTGCTCGGCCGCTGGCGCCAGCGCGTCGACGCAACGACCGACTGGTCGCTGCAGGCCTACTACGATCACACCGAGCGCGACGAACCGACCTTCAGCGAAATCCGCGACACGATCGACATCGATTTCCAGCGGCGCACGCGCATCACGCCTCGGCAGGAGCTCACCTGGGGGCTAGGCTGGCGCTGGATGGGCAATTCCATCGACAGCGTGCAGACATTGGCCCTTGCCCGCTCGCGCCGCAACGATCTGCTCTTCACCGGTTTCGTGCAGGATGCGATCGAGGTCGTGCCCGATCGCCTGCGCTTGACGCTCGGGACCAAGCTCGAGCACAACGACTATTCCGGCTTCGAGCTCCAGCCCAGCGCTCGCCTGGCTTGGACGCCGACGGACGCGCAGACCCTGTGGGCAGCGGTATCGCGCGCGGTGCGTACGCCTTCGCAGGTGGACACCGATGTCGCGGCAAGCGCCTTCGTCGCGCGGCTCGGGCCTCTTGCGATTCCGGCCTATTTCCGGCTGCAAGGCAACCCCGACTTCGTCTCCGAGAAGCTCATCGCCTACGAGGCCGGCTACCGGGTACGGCCGGCGCGAAATTTCTCCCTCGACCTGGCGGCATTCTATAACCGCTATTCGGATCTGCTCAGCGCGGATGCCGGCAACCTGTTGATCGAGCTCGCGCCGGGGACGCCGCGCCTGGTGCTTCCGTTCGTTTTCGGCAACAAGCTGCACGGCCGCACCTATGGCGGGGAGCTGGCGGCGGACTGGGCGCTGCAGCCGTGGTGGCGCTTGCGCGCATCGCATGCGATTCTGCGCATCGACCTGGACCAGGATTCCGACAGCACCGACGTCACCATGATCGACTCGGTCACTGGATCATCGCCGCGAAACGTCACGCTGCTGCGCTCCAGCATGAATCTCGGACCCGCAGCCGACCTCGACCTGATCCTGCGTCATGTCGGCGCCCTGCCCGCGCGCAACGTGGATTCCTACACGGCCCTGGATATGCAGTTGAGCTGGCGGCCGACGCGCGGGCTGACGCTTTCGCTGATCGGCAGGAACCTGCTGGACGATCGTCACGCCGAGTTTCGCGGCGACAACGAGGAGAACGTGGAAATACGCCGTGCGGTTCTGCTCTATGCGCGAGTCGAATTCTAATTCTGAGGCAGAGCGCGCTCATGGCTGAGCGCTCGGTCACGGTGCCGCGCCCCGGCGCGTTCGCTGCATGGCACATTCTGCTCATCGGCCTGCTGGGCGCGCTGACATGGGGCATCGGCCTCCCGGTCGCTGCCGCCGAGCGCCCGGAACACGAGGTGAAGGCGGCATTCCTGTACAACTTCGGCAAGTACGTGCGCTGGCCGAAGAGTGCACCTGCGCCCGATACCCCCTTCGTGATCGCGCTCCTGGGAGCCGATCCTTTCGGCGCCGCGCTGGACGAAATCGTGCGCGGCAATCGCATCGACGACAGGCCGGTCACGGTCAAGCGGGTGAGCAAGGTGAGCGAGCTGGGCGCGTGCGAGGTGCTGTTCATCGGCGCTTCGGAGGATGCTCGGCTGGAGAAGATCCTGGCCGAGCTGCCGAAGGCGCCGATCCTGACCGTGGGCGACATGCCGCGATTCGTCGAGCGCGGCGGCATGATCGGGCTGGTCGCGGCGAACAGGCGCGTGCAGTTCGAGGTGAACGCGGATGCCGCGGAGCGCGCCGGGCTCGTGCTCGGCTCGCAGCTGCTGCGCCTGGCGCGTGCGGTCGTGGATCCGAAGGCGCGCTGATGATTGCGTTCCAGAACCTCTCCATCAGCAGCAAGCTCACGCGCCTGAGCATGAGCGTGAGCCTGCTGGTGCTGCTGATCGCGTGCGGCTCGTTCGTCGCCTACGAGCTCCTGACGTTCCGCGGCCGGGCAGCCGATCAACTGGACGCCCATGCCGCGGTCGTCGGCATCAACGCCACGCCGGCGATCGTGTTCAACGACCGCGCGGCCGCGCGGGAGACGCTTGCGTCGCTGCGCGCGATGCACGACGTCGTCGTCGCAGCGATCTATCTCGCCGATGGCACGAGCTTCGCCACCTACGTGCGCGGCTTTCGGGATGACGCAGCCAGCCTGCCGGGCCGATTCGAGTCGTCCGGGACGTGGCCGCGCATCGAAAACGGTCGCCTGGCCGTAGCGCGCGCCATTCAATCCGACGGCAAGCCGATCGCCACGGTCTACATCGAGTCGGACCTGAGGATGCTTGCCACGCGACTGCAGACGTATGCGGCGATCACGTTATGCATTCTGGCCGTGTCGCTGCTCGCGGCGAGGCTCGTTTCGAGCTCGATCGAGAAGCGCATCTCCGAACCGGTCCGCCGTCTCGCGCGCACCGCCGATGCGATCGCTGCGGACAAAAACTACGGCTTGCGCACCGGCGTAACCAGCTCCGACGAGCTCGGCCAGCTCGCAGGCGCATTCGACAAGATGCTCGACGAGATCGAGGCGCAGAACGAGGACATCCGCCGGCGCGAGCAGAACTTCCACGAGCTGGCCGACGCGATGCCGCAGATGGTATGGACGCTGCTCGCCGACGGATCGACTGGCTATGTCAACCGCCAGCTGATCGAGTACACCGGCATGGCAGCCAACGACGTGAAGGCCTGGAGCTGGGGTGTGGGCCTGCATTCGGAAGACCTGGAACCGTGCCTGCGCGCCTGGACCGCGGCGCTTCGCACCGGCATGCCGTACAACGCCGAATGCCGCATCCGCCGCGCAGCTGACGGCGTCTATCGCTGGCATCTCGCGCGGGCAGTGCCGATGCGCGATCCCAAGGGGCAGGTGCTGCAATGGTTCGCGACCTGCACCGACATCGACGCGCAGAAGCAGGCCGAAAACGAGGCACGGCAGCTCAACGCGCTGCTGGAGAAGCGGGTGGAGGAGCGCACCGAGCAACTGGTTGCGGCCAACAAGGAGCTGGAGGCGTTTTCGTATTCGGTCTCGCACGATCTGCGCGCGCCGTTACGGGCAGTCGACGGCTTCTCGCGCATCCTGCAGGAGGACTATGACGACAAGCTGGACGACGAGGGCCGGCGGGTCCTGAACGTGATTCGCAACAGCAGCCAGGAAATGGCCCGCCTGATCGACGACCTGCTCGCGTTTTCCCGTCTGGGCAGGAGCGAGGTCTCCGGAGCCGATGTCGACATGAGCGCGCTGGTGCGATCGATATTGGACGAGATGCGCCGCGAGATCGGCACGCTGCCCGAAGTGGCGCTGCGGGCGTTGCCGCCGGCGCACGGCGATTCGGCACTGCTGCGCCAGGTGTGGATCAACCTGCTTTCCAACGCGGTGAAGTTTTCGGCCAAGTCCGATCATCCGCGCATCGAGGTCGGCGGCTACCCGGAAGGCTCGGCGCACGTCTATTACGTCAAGGACAACGGCGCGGGCTTCGACATGAAGTACTATGACAAGCTCTTCGGCGTTTTCCAGCGCCTGCACCGCAGCGACGAGTTTCCCGGCACCGGGGTCGGGCTTGCCATCGTGCAGCGCGTGGTGAGCAAGCACGGCGGCAAGGTCTGGGCCCAAGGCGCGGTCGGGCAGGGTGCGACATTCTTTTTCACACTACCGAAGTGAGAGCAACATGGGAAACTACGAGCAGGTCGAGATCCTCTTGGTCGAGGACAAGTCGACGGACGCGGAGTTGACGCTGCGCGCGCTCAAGCGCCACAACCTCGCCAACCGCGTGCTGTGGGTGAAGGACGGGCAGGAGGCGCTCGACTACGTGTTCGCGGCCGGTGCGTACGCCGAGCGCTCGCCCGGCGGCGATCCGAAGCTCATCCTGCTCGATATAAAACTGCCCAGGATCAGCGGCGTGGACGTGCTGCGCCGACTGAAGGGCGACGAGCGCACCAAGTCGATCCCCGTGACCATGCTGACCTCCTCGGCCGAAGAGCGCGACGTGATCGAGAGCTACCAGCTCGGTGTGAACAGCTACATCGTCAAGCCGGTCGATTTCAACAAGTTCGTCGAAACGGTGTCCGAGGTGGGCATGTACTGGATGGTGGTCAATCGGCCGCCTACATAGGCGCCTACGGGGGATCTACCCAGGAATCTGCCCGCATCAGCGGGCACGCGCCGCTCCCCTCTCCCAGGGAACATCGTCGAACGAAATGGGAACGCCCGTGCGCGTATCGGCGCCATCGTCGATCCGCGATCAGGTCAAGCGCGAGCGGTCTCGACAGAGGCAGGAGGACGAGCCAGCAGCGCGACCAGCACCGCCAGTGCGGATAGTGCCGCGAACAGCCCCAGCGAGGCCGTGTGCGCTCCCGAGAAGTCTCGCAATGCACCGGCCGCCAGCGGACCGGAAGCCTGCGCGAGAACCTGCATCGAAAGCGCGACGCCGCGGATCGCGCCGTAGCTCGCCCGGCCGAAGTAGTCGGCCCATACGACCGGGAGCAGCGTCAGCATGCCGCCGACGCCGAGCCCGAACAACGCCGCGCCCAGGAATCCCGCTGCCGCAGCGGTCGCGGCGCTGAGGCACAGGACGCCGGCGCACATGATCGCGCCGCATAGTGCGAGCGCGTGACGAATGGGCCAGCGTCGCGGCAGCCAGCCGACCCCGAGGCTCGCTAAGGCGGACATGAACGAAAAGGTGCTGACGATCAGCGCTGCAGACGTGGGATCGACGCCGCGCTCGATCATGTGCGAGGCCTGGTACAGGCTCACGCCCGCCTGGCACGGAAAGACCAGCGCGGCATAGAGCGAGAGCAGCCAGAACGCCGGCGTCCGCAACGCCTGTTCGCGGCTGAATTGCGCCTCGGGTCGTGACTCGAGCGTGCTCGCAGGCGCCGCTTCGGGCGCGAGCCCGAGATCTTCCGGGCGGCGCACGAGCAGCAGCCACACCGGCACGAACCCGATGCTGAGCACGGTAAGGCCGACCGCGATCCATCCGGCCCGCCAATCGGCGCCCTGCATGGCGTAGTGCGCGATCAACGGAAATGCGACCAGGCCGGCAAGCTGGACGACCGTGGCGACGGAGGCCGCGCGCGCGCGCCGCGCCACGAACCAGGCGTTGAGCGCACCGTAAAGCCCGAGATCGAACGGCCCGGCCCAATTCATGCGCGCAAAGCAGAACAGCAGATAAAAGGCGACCACCGAGTCGATGCGCGAGATCGCCATGGTTGCGAACCCGGTGCCGATCACGGCGAGGCAAAGCAGCAGCCGCGCGCCGCGCCGATCGAGCAGGCGGCCTATCGAAGGCGAAACGAGCGCTGCCAGCACGCCGCCGATCGATACGGCGCCGCCAAACGCGGTGCTGGACCAGCCGAGGTCGCGCTGCATCGGATCCACGAACACCGACAGCACGGCGACCGCGGCGCCCTGGCGCACGAAGCCCGCGAAACAGACGCAGCCGAGGATCACCCAGCCGTAGTAGAACGGCAGCCGCGGGGCGAGCAAGCGGGCGAGTGGCGGTGCGCGCATGGCTCGAACCTAGCATGCGAACATCCGCGTCTCAAGCGATGAAGGATGGATAATGAGGCTTGTATTAATCAGGCTTGCATTCGCCGGCGCGTCGCAGCGCCTGCGGTAGACTTCGATGACCAGCGGCGCAAACCAGTGAAAGGGCGATGTCCATGAGTATCGTGTCTGCAGTGTCCGGCCGGTTGCTGGCAACCGGAATCGTATTCCTTCTTTGCCAAGGGGCCGGCGTGGCGGCCGATTATCCGACCCGCTCGATGCGTTACGTCGTGGCGTTCAATCCCGGCGGATTGAACGACGTGGTGGGCCGGGTGTTCTGCCAGAAGTTGAACGAGGCCTGGGGTCAGCCCGTCATCGTCGACAATCGTCCCGGCGCGGGCGGCAACACCGGCGCGGAGCTGGTCGCGCGCTCCACGCCCGACGGCTACACCATGCTCAGCATCAGCACCGCGCATGCGATCGGCCAGACGCTCTACAAGAAGCTGGGCTACAGCCTCGAGCGCGATCTCGTCCCCGTTTCGATCCTGGGCTCGTCGCCCTTGATCACGGTGGTGAACGCGGGCATCCCGGTGAAGAGCATCCCCGAGCTGGTGAAGTACGCGAAGAGCAACAAGATCGCGTACAGTTCCGGCGGGGTCGGCGTGATCAGTCACCTGTCGATGGAGATGCTGAAGCAGGCGGGCGGGTTCGACGCGACCCACGTGCCGTACAAGGGCGGCGGGCCGGCTCTGGTCGACCTGCTGTCCGGTCAGGTCCAGTTCCACAGCAACGACATGGGCCTGGTGCTGCCCGGCATCAAGTCCGGCAAATTGCGCGCGATCGGCATGATGACCGAGAAGCGCCATCCCTTGCAGCCCGACGTGCCCACTTACATCGAGCAGGGCTACAAGGATTTCGTCATGGGCAACTGGATCGGGGTGGTGGTGCCCGCCGGCACGCCGAAACCGATCATCGACAAGCTCGCCGCGGAGTTCTCGCGCATCGCCAAGCTGCCGGACGTGGTGCAGCGCTTCGCCGGCCAGGGCTTCGATACCAGCGGAACCACGCCACAAGCGGCTGCGGCGCTGGTGAAGAAGGAGACCGTGCGCTTCGGCGCGGCGGTGAAGGCGTCGGGGGCGAAAGTCGACTGATCGACACGGGCGCCAGGCTCGCAGCGTCGGAGCCGCGAATGAGCTACGATAGCCATGGTCATCCACGGAGGCGGCCATGGCACAGATCCGGCACATCGCGATTCAGACCCAGGACGAGGAAGCGACTGCGAACTTCTACGTCGAGAACTTCGGCCTCACCAAGGTGAGAAAGCTCGAGAGCGAGCGCACCTCGGGTTATTACCTCACCGACGGCCACATCAACCTCGCCATACTGCGCTTCAAGAACGACGTCGTGGCCGGCGCCGAGCGCGGCAAGGGCTGGAGCGGCATCCACCACATCGGCTTCCAGGTCGAGAGCCTGGAGGAGATCGAACGCAAGCTCGAAACATCGGGTGCCAAGCCGCGCGAGGATATCAACGCGGCGCTCGGCATCGCGCAGGGCGGACCACGGGTCGGCGAGGGCAACGTGGAAGTGCGCTACAGCGGTCCCGACAACGTAACCTTCGACGTCTCGCAAACCGGATGGGTCGGCACGCCCACCAACAAAGCCCACACGTAAGCCAAGGAGCAGCAGCGATGCGCAGTAAAGTCGAAACCCTGGCGCGCGCGGCCGAGCGCGTCACGGACGGTGCGCGGCTCGTCATGAGTGCGAACCTGCACCGCTCGCCGATGGCGTTCCTGCGCGAGGTCGTGCGCCGGCGCGTGCGAAGCCTGCGCGTGATCGGCGTGGTGGGCGGCGACCTCAACATCGACTTCCTGGTCGGGGCGGGTGCGGTCGGCGTGGTCGATACCTGCAGCGTCACATTGGGCGAGTTCGCCCGCACGGGGCCGAACTTCGCGCGCCATGTCATTGCCGACCGGGTGCGCGCGCTCGACAACACGTGAGGGGTGCTCTATTCACAGGCCCAGGCTGGGTCTATGGGAGTGCCTTATGTACCGGTGCTGGGATTGGTCGGCACCGATTTGTTGAAGCGCCGTGACGATATGGTGGTCGCGCCCGATCCGTTCGGCGAGGGCAAGCTGACCGTGGTCGCGAAGGCGCTGCGACCGGATGTGGCCGTGTTCCACGCGCACACGGCAGACCGGCAGGGCAACGTGTCGTTCGGCTATCCGGTGGAGGCGCTGATCGTCGCCGAGGCTTCCCGGCACGTGATCGTGACTGCCGAGGAAATCGTCGAGCGCCTGGACGAGCGCGAGGCGGTCGGCACCTTCATGCCCTCGATCCTGGTCGATACGGTGGTGCACGCGCCGTTCGGTGCGCATCCCGGCGGGCTGACGGAGCGCTACGCGCCGGACAAGGCGGCGATGGAAGAGTACGTCGTCGCCGCGCGCAGCGACAGCGCATTTGCCGAGTACCTCGAGCGCATCGTCTTTCAGACGGAAAACCACGACGAGTACGTCGAACGCTTCGTGGCGCAGCGTGCGCGCACGCTCGTCGTGTGAGCGCAGTCCGATCGATCGACAAGCAGATGACGGAAACGCTGCAGTACAACGACGACGAGTTGCTGGCCGTGCTCATGGCGCGCGAGGTGCGCGACGACGAGGTGTCGGCGTGCGGGGCGCTGTCGCATCTGCCGGCAGCGGGTTTGCTGCTCGCCAAGGCGCTGCATGCGCCCAATGCGGAGCTCATCATCCTCAACACCGTGTTCCGGCCCTTCCGGACCTCGCGCCAGTTCCACTTTCTCGCCCAGCGCGGCGAGCTGGGCCTGTTCTTCGTCAGCGGGGTGCAGATCGACCGTCACGGCAACTACAACCTGCATCAGCTTGGTCCCGACCCCGATCATCCGAAGCTGCGCTTTCCCGGCGGCTATGGCGGCGGCATGATCTACTACGCGGCACGGCGCAGCATCGTCTTTCGCACCGAGCACGTTCGGCGGTCGCTGGTGGAGCGCGTGGATTTCGTCTCGGCCGCCGGCAGCTCGCCCGATAACGTCGTGCGTCTCGGTGGCCCGAGCAAGGTCATTACGCCCAAGGCCAGCTTCAGGTTCGACAAGGCGGCGGGGTGCCTGCGCCTCGACTCGATCCATCCGCCGTATACGCTGGACGAGATCCGCGACAATACCGGGTTCGATCTCGGCGTTGCGGGACCGGTACCGGCTACCCCTGCACCGAGCGCGCAGGAGCTCACCGTGCTGCGCCAGGTGGTCCGGCGCAAGATGATCGATACCGGCACGTATGCCGCTTGGGCGGAACGCACGCTCGGCGTCGTCTGAAGTCTTTTCGCGATTTTTCCTCGAGCCCGATACAAGAAGGAGCGACACCATGTGGACCGTCAAGGTCGTGCGCGTTCATACCGGCGCCGACAACCGCTCGTACTTCGAGGACCTCGAGGTGCCGATGGACGAGGTGTTGCAAGGCGACCGGGTTTCGCAGCGAAGCGCCCTGGTTCCGTGCACGGGGATGCTCTTTCGCGAAAATCCGCTCGGACGCTCCGAGCAGTTCCACACGCCCAAGCAGCGCCAGTTCGTCATCACGATTTCCGGCGCGGTCGAGATCACCTGCGCGGGCGGACAGCGCGTGTTCGGTCCCGGCGACGTGCTGTTCGCCGAGGATCTGACCGGTGAAGGTCATTCCAATCGCGAGCTGCACGGGCCGCGCCGCAGCCTGATCGTTCCGGTGGCGGAAGACTTCGATATCCGCCGTTGGGCGAAGCCGCTTTGATCCGCTAGTGTCCCGAGTCAGAAAGTTCGTCGCCCCCGCGAACGCGGGGGTCCAGGCCCAGTCTGGTTCTGGATTCCCGCTTGCGCGGGAATGACGAATTACGACCAAGCTACGATTCACCACACTAACGAGGGAAGCCGCGTCCAAGGCGAGGCCTGTGCGTCGTGCGCGCAAGCCGTGCCCTGCAGCTTGCCGCTCTGGCGGGCAGCGCATACCATTGCGCATTTCCCGCGCGGTGGTTTTGCGCCGCGCATCCGCAGACAAGAATCTTCCATGCGAACCGACCTGGAGCGCCTGTTCAACCCGCGCTCGATTGCCATCGTTGGCGCTTCCATCGAGCTCGGCACCATCAGCGGCCAACCGCTCAATTTCCTCATCAAGCGCGGCTATCCCGGCACGCTCTATCCGGTGAATCCGAAGTACCCGGAGCTGCTCGGCCGCACCTGTTATGCGTCGCTGGAGGCATTGCCCGAGACACCGGATCTCGCGCTCATCGTGGTGAACGCAAGACTGGCGATCCGAATGCTGGAGGCGTGCGGGCGCAAGGGCGTGCCGTTCGCAATCGTGTTCAGCTCGGGCTATTCGGAAGCGGGCGACACGGGCGCTCTAATGCAGGACGAGCTCGCTGCAATCGCGCGCCGCTACGACATCGGCCTGGTCGGGCCCAACTGTCAGGGTTTGATCAGCGTGCCGAACAAGACCTACGCGGGCTTCGGTTCGGCCTTCATCTACGACTATCTGCCGGGCCCGGTCAGCATGGTGAGCCAGAGCGGCGGTTTCGGCTTCTCGCTCATGTCGCTTGCGGCGATGGACGGCGGGATCGGGTTTCGCCACGTCGTCACCACCGGCAACGAGTCCGGCATCAGCTCGGCTGACTTCATGCGCTTCATGATCGACGATCCGGGCACGCGCATCATCGCCGGCTACATCGAGGGCATGAAGGACGCGCACCGGCTGCGCGAGCTGGGGGAGGCGGCGCTGGCAGCCGGCAAGCCGATCATGCTGTGGAAGGTCGGCAACTCCGAAGAGGGCCAGCGCGCGGCCGCCTCGCATACCGCCAACCTGGGCGGCGCGATGGCGCTCTATCGCGCGGCCTTCGAGCAGACCGGCATCCTGCAGGTCGAGGACATGCAGGA
Organism: Betaproteobacteria bacterium; assembly: GCA_009377585.1. Lineage (NCBI taxonomy): Bacteria > Pseudomonadati > Pseudomonadota > Betaproteobacteria > Betaproteobacteria bacterium. Next base: position 5,670 of record WHTS01000058.1, on the reverse strand, counting down.
CATCATCGACTACGTGCCCGCGTTCCTGAGCGGAAAGACGCCGCGCGGCAACCGCGTTGCCATCATCACGATCTCGGGCGGGGCCGGTATCCTCATGACCGACGAAGCGATCGCGCGCGGGCTCGCGGTGCAGCCGCTGACCGATGCAACCGTGGAGAAGCTGCGGCCGCTGGTTCCTTCGTTCGCCGCGCTCGGCAACCCGATCGACCTCACCGCCGCGATCTTCGACGACACCGACCTGTGCCGCAAGGCGCTCGAGCTCATCATCGACGATCCGCAAGTCGACTCGGTCGTCATGGCCAACGCCGGCCTGCAAGGCGAGATCGCGACCAAGGTCGCACGTGAAGTGGTGAAGGTTTCGCGCCGCTCCGACAAGCCCGTGATGATGGGCTGGAGCGCCCGGCACCAGGTCGCGGGCGAGGCGTACGCGCTGCTCGACGGGGCCGGCGTGCCCCACTACCGCTCGCCGCTTCGCTGCATGCGCGCGCTCGCCGCGGTGACGCAGCACGCGCAAGCGTGCCGGCGCTATCGCAGCCGCCGAGCCGAGCCGGTACTCGAGCTCAATGTGAGCGGGGCGGCCGCGACGCTGCAAGCCGCAGGCGGCGATCTGGCCGAATATCGGGCTAAGGCGCTGCTCGCCGGATACGGCATTCCAATCACCGCCGAAGCGCTGGCGACCGATGCACAGGAAGCCGGTCGCATCGCGGTTCGCATCGGCTTTCCGGTCGTGCTCAAGGTGCAGTCGCCCGATGTCCCGCACAAGACCGAGGCCGGCGGGGTCCGCATCGGCCTCAACAGCGCGCAGGAGGTCGAGCGCGCCTACGAGGAAATCGTCGCGTCCGTTCGCACCTACGCGCCGAACGCGGTCATCGAAGGCATCCTGGTGCAGGAGATGGTCGGGGATGCGGTCGAAGCGATCGTCGGCATCAACAACGATCCGCTGTTCGGCCCCGCGCTCATGTTCGGGCTGGGCGGCATCTTCACCGAGGTGCTGAAGGACGTCGCGTTTCGCCTTGCACCCATTGCGCGTTCGATCGCGCACGAGATGATCCGCCAGGTCAAGGGTTATCCCTTGCTCGCCGGTGCGCGCGGCCGCCCGCCGTGCGACATCGAAGCGCTTGCCGACGTGCTGTGTCGCGTGTCTGCCATGGCGATCGACCTGAAGGGCGAGCTGGCCGAGCTCGATATCAATCCCCTGTTCGTGCTGCCCGCGGGTCGCGGTGTGAAAGCGGGCGATGCGCTCATCAAGCCGCGCTTGAAGCCTGCGGCGCAGTGACGACTGCAGCGCGTTTCGGCCGGCGGTATTTCGGCAGCGCTGTATCGAAGTCGACAACGCTCGGCCACGTTTCAAGTCGTGCTCGGCTGGGGGTGGTGATTCTGCCAGCCGGAACGCGCTCTGCATGGTCACGGCGCAACGGCACGAGACTTGCCTGTTGTCAGCTGCGATCTCCGGTCATGATGTGAATGCGCAGCCGATGAGGACCCTTCCGGGTCGGGGTGACTGCACAGCCGGGGAAGCCGCTCCGCGCGGCTGCAGTGTGCCTCGTCGTAAGCAGCGTGGCGACGGATTCGGGGAGCATGAGCGGCACGCTCGCAAGCGCGGAATCGCGCGGCCGCCGAACGGATGTCGGTTCGGCGGCCGCTCGCGGCAACGCAGCTGCCTGCGGCAATTCTCCATCTACGCCAGTTCCCGCCCGCGCCACTCGATCAAACCCGTACGGGCGTATCATGCAAGCGCACAATGGGGTGATTTCGGTCGGTCGGCGCATCCCGCGCTCGCAGCAGGGCGTATATTCAGGTCTGAAGCGGTGCGGGTTGCCGCCGCTGCGAGCATGACGGACGCGTGCCTATCGTGCGGCGAACTTGCATGATGGCGGCGAGTCTGCTTGACTTGGACTCTGTCGTACACACATAGTAGCCATGGCCCTGACTTCCGATCGGTTCCACGTCGAATTCTGCCGGCACGATTCCACCGTCGCCCAGGCGTGGGCGCGTGCGCCCGTCGAGCCGTCCGCCGCTGAGCGGCAGCGGCTCAAGGCGCGCGTGCGGCAGTTGCTGCGCGAGCAGGATGCCACCCTGCTAGCGCATTACTACGTCCATCCCGACCTGCAGGACCTGGCGCAGGAGACGGGCGGGAGCGTGGCCGATTCGCTGGAGATGGCCCGCTTCGGGCACGAGCAGCGTTCCGCCGCCCTGGTCATCTGCGGCGTGCGCTTCATGGGCGAAACGGCCAAGATTCTGAATCCGGAAAAGCGCGTGCTCATGCCGGACCTGGAAGCGACCTGCTCGCTCGATCTCGCCTGCCCGGCCGAGGAGTTCGCGCCGTTTTGCGATGCCCATCCCGATCGCACGGTCGTGGTCTATGCCAACACCAGCGTCGAGGTCAAGGCACGGGCCGACTGGGTTGTCACCTCGGCCATCGGCCTGGATATCGTGCGCGAGCTGCACGCGCGCGGAGAGAAGATTCTCTGGGCGCCGGACCGGCACCTGGGCAACTACATTCAGCGTGAGACCGGGGCGGACATGCTGATCTGGCAAGGCGCCTGCGTGGTGCACGACGAATTCAAGGCCACCGAGCTGGAAGCGCTGATTGCGAGCAACCCGCAGGCGAAGATTCTGGTGCACCCCGAATCGCCCGAGTCCGTGATCCGGCTCGCGCACGTGGTCGGATCGACCGGCCAGCTGATCCGCGCGACCCGGGAGCTTGCAGGTGAGGAATTCATCGTCGCAACCGATGGCGGCATCATCCATCAGATGCGCAAGCTGTCACCCGGAAAGCGCTTCATCGAGGCGCCCACGGCGGGCAACGGTGCAACGTGCAAGAGCTGCGCGCATTGCCCGTGGATGGCGATGAACGGGTTGCAAAACCTGGTGCAGGTGCTGGAGACCGGCAGCAACGAGATCCACGTCGAACCCGAAGCCGGTCGCAAGGCCTTGCGCGGCATCGAGCGGATGCTCGACTTCGCCGCCAGCCGCGCGCAGCGCAAGCCGCCCGCGCGCGACTACAACAAGGTCTACGCCCACGGGATGGGACCGGCCTGAACTCGCCGCGCGCGTTCGCTGCGAAGGCAGGCAGAACGCGTGAATCGTGAGGACGGGACCGTGTTTCCCTTCCGCCGCCTAAGGAAACGCAGGAATCTGCGGCGCGACCCCGCCCCACTCGGCCTCCGGATGGTGGCTCGCCACCAGCTCGTGCACCTGTTCCACGCGGGCGAACGGCACGTCGACCATCAGCAGCACCTTGCCCGCCTCGATTGCATCCTGGAACGAACGCAGCGAGGAATTCGGGACTGAGCTTCCCACCATGCTGGAGAACCAGGCGCCGAGCAGCGCGCCGACGATTCCGGCAATCAGCGCCAGGCTCGGTTCGATCACCATGCTCTGCGGCGGGTAGAGCCACATGACGGCGCCGCCCGCGACGCCGGCGGCCGCTCCCACCATGGCGCCCGTGCGCAACGCGTGCAGAAAATCGGTCTTCTGCAGGAAGCTGGCTTCGGGCAGCTCGGGCGGCAAGGTGTCGCGCTGGCCGAGGAAGTGGATATGGCGCTCGTCGATGCGAGCGAGGAGCAGTTCGTCGAGGATGGTGCGGGCGGTCGGAATATCGGGGAGCGTGAAGAAGAGCCTGCGTCTCATGGGCGGATCCTCCTTCGCAGACACGCCCCCGGGTCGCTGCGGTCGGGGGCATCTACTTTCGACCGCGGTTTCGAGGCGTTAGTTGCGCGGGTGTCCGGCGCGGGCGCCACGAACGCGGTGCGCCCGCGCCAGCGGCGCATGAGCTTACCGGGCGAGGGGGGTCGTTGCGAGCTTCCCGGGCGAGGGGCCCCGCTTGCGGGGATCGACCGCAAAGCGAGCGACGCCGGTCACCGACGGCTTGACGGTTCATCTGGCGCTACGGCGGAGGTGGCCCCGCTTGCGGGGATCGACCGCAAAGCGAACTGCGGCCAGGCCGCTAGAGGCTTGGCGTTCGCGACTCAATGATGGCTCGGAGGCGGCGCATGGGGGCGCTCGTCGCTGTCAGGCGACGGCCGCGGGCGGGAAGCGAAAGACGTTGCACGGTTCAGCCGAGCGCTCGTGCATGCGCCGGACACGATCCGCCATGGCGAGCACATAGGGCGCGGCTTCCAGCACCAGCGCCATCTGCCGCTCGTCGAGCGCAAGTCCCGCCTTCTTCACCATCGCACGCACCAGGTCGGCTTGCGCCGGATCCAGGGTATCCGGCATGCGCGGCTCGTGGCGCGGCGGATTCAGTTTCGGCTGCGCTGCGCCTGCCGCGAGCTGGGGGGAGCGCGTATGCCACTCGGTCGCCTGCTCGTAGGCATGCCCGATCCGCAGCACGGTCGCTTCCTCGAACGGCCGGCCCATCAGCTGCATGCCGAGCGGGAGCCCGACTGCGCTGAATCCGTTGCACAGCGCAAGCGACGGACAACCCAGCACGTTCGCCATCGGATTGGCGTTCGGCCTGGCCCAGAAATTGAGCGAGTCGTACGCGTCCAGCCGCGGCGCCGGCCCGAACACGACGCTCAGCAGCGCATCGCAGCGCCGCCACAGCGACGCCGCTTCGTCGATCATGCGCCGCTGTTCGCGGCTTGCCGCCACGTAGTCGCTCGACTGGAACAGGCATGCCGGCAAGGCGCGCACGAGGAAGTCCTCGCCGAAATCGCCCGGCCGGGTGGCGAGGTCGGGATAGTTGATGGTGTAGATCTCGGTCTCGGCGAGCGCGACCTTGACGTCGCTGTATTCGAGGGCGGGTCGCACGCGCACATCCTCGACCTTCGCGCCCAGCTTGCGCAGCACGCCGATCGCCGCGTCCATCGCCCGAACGACTTCGTCGCTCTGGCGCACGTCCTCCTCCCACACGTGGCGCAGCACGCCGATCCTCAGTCCCTTGATGCCCTTGCCGAGACCGCTGCGGTAGTTGGGGATCTTTACCGCGATGCTGCCGCCGTCGGCGCCATCGTAGCCGGCGATCGCCTGCAGCATGAGTGCGCAGTCCTCGACCGTGCGGGTCATGGGGCCGCAGTGATCGAGGGTGAAGGAATTGGGAATCACGCCGGTGCGGCTCACCAGTCCCGCCGTCGACATCAATCCCACGATGCCGCAAAACGAGGCCGGCCCGCGGATCGAGCCGCCGGTATCCGAGCCGAGCGCGCCGGCGACCAGGCGCGCCGCGACCGCGGCGCCCGAGCCGCTGGAGGACCCGCCGGTGAAATGCTCCAGGTGCCACGGATTGCGCGCCGGCGGCCACGGCAGGTCGAACGACGGGCCGCCGTGCGCGAACTCGTGCGTTTGCAGCTTGCCGAGCAGCACGGCCCCGGCCTCGTACAGCTTGCGCGTGCAGGTCGCGTCCTCGCGCGGGATGCGATCGATGCAAACCCTGGAGCCGCCCGAGGTGAGTATGCCTTTGGTATCGTAGATGTCCTTGAGGCCGAACGGGATGCCGTGCAGCGGGCCGCGATGGTCGCCGCGCATGATCTCGCGCTCGGCGCGCCTGGCCTGCTTGCGCGCCAGTTCCGCGGTAATGGTGATGAAAGCATCGAGCTGAGGCTGGAACGTTTCGATGCGAGCGAGGTAGGCGTCCGTGAGCTCGACCGGCGAAAGCTTGCGGGCGCGGATCAGGCGCGCCGACTCGGCGATGGACCGGCTGCACAGATCTTCCGACATGAAGGCTCC
>WHTS01000057.1 GCA_009377585.1 Betaproteobacteria bacterium | reverse complement strand
ATGCGGAGTCTCTAGCCCGCAGAGGCGCCCACCGAGCGCGATTCGAGACGTTGGAGGAAGTCGTGCGTGCGCGGCTCACTTTGCATAACAATGTTCGCCGCATTAAACCGCTTATGCGGTGCACCGCATAAGCGGTTCGTCGTGATGACCACGCTGGTGCGTTCGCAGAGCTTCGAGAACAGGTGGAAGAGCAACGCTCCGCCGGCTTGGCTAAACTGCAGATAGCCCAGCTCGTCCAGTAATGTTGCGCACAACATTACTCGATGACTTCGCCCTCGCTCCCATCGGCCAAGCCGAGCGTACCGATCTGCTCGAAGTCCTCGATGACCGAACCAGCGGCAAAGCCACGCTCATCACAAGCCAACTGCCGGTCGAGCACTGGTATGAATATCTCAACGACCCGACGCTCGCCGACGCGATCCTCGATCGCATCGTGCATGGCATAGAACGCAGTAGAACTCCACAGCCTTCTATGGACTGAGCGGGTGAAGGGAATCGAACCCTCGTCGTAAGCTTGGGAAGCTTCTGCTCTGCCATTGAGCTACACCCGCATGCGGGGGATTCTAGGGGGCCGATCCTGGGCTTGCAACCGAGCCAACGGCGCGCCGGCGGTGTTCGGCAGTCACGCGGCGCCATGCCATCGAGCTGCAGCGCAAACGCGCGAATTGCACCGCAAAGGGGCGCCTAATGCGGCCTGAACCGCAGGCAACGCACTGCTAACTTCCAGGCTGACCCTCTGCCCTCCCCGACACATGCAATCGAACCCGACACGCGCCGCCCTCGGTTCCCGGCGAATGCGCGACGCGTTACGCCAGCCCGCCGTGACCGCCGCCTTTCCAATCGTGGAACACCTGGTTCAGGATCGCAGGAAACGGCTGCTCGCGACCCGCGTCGCGGCACGCGCCAATGCGCGGCATACCGGTGCATTGGTCACGCTTGCAGCGCTCGAAGGCACGCGCGGCCGCTTCGACGAAGTGGAGCGGCTGTGCCGCTGCGCGCTCGCCCTCGTGCCCGGGATGCGATCGGCGCGATGCAATCTGGCGCTCGCATTGCTGGAAATGGGGCGGCACGAGGAAGCCGAGCGCATTCTGGATGCGATGCTGGCGGCCGACTATGCCGACGCCGAAGCGCACTGGTTGCGCGCCGCTTCGCGCCTTGCGCGCGGCACATTGAGCTGCGGCTGGGCCGAGTTCGATTGGCGCTGGCGGCTGCCGAACGCTCCCTTGCCGGAAGTCCCGGTCGCCCGCGAATGGAGCAACACGCCCGTGCGCGGACGACACCTGTGGCTATGGCCCGAGCCGCGGCTGCACGACCAGGTCGTCTTTCTTTCGATGCTGCCCGATCTGCTGGCGCGCCAGGCCGATCTCACCGTGGAATGCGATCCGCGGCTGATCTCGCTATTGCGCCGATCGTTTCCTGCCGTCCGCTTCGTCGCCGAGCGTGCCGATGATCGCGCCGATGGTCGCGCCGAACTTTCTCCGGCCTGCGACTTCCAGCTCCCGTTCGGCAGCCTTGCGGGCGTGTTGCGTCCCGATATCGCGGCCTTCCCCAAGCGTACCGGCTACCTCGTTGCAAATACCGAGGAGCAGATGCGCTGGCGGGCATGGCTCAACGGCCTCGGCGGCGGGCTCAAGGTGGGAATCGTTCTTCGCAGCGACGATCCGAACGCGCAGTCGGGACCCAATTGCCCACGCGCCAGGCAATGGCTGCCGCTGCTGCGTCGCGACCGCGTTCATTTCGTCTGCCTGCAGGCCGACGCTTGCTCGGCGCGAGTCGACGAGTCGGTGGCGGGCTCAAACGTGCGCTTGCATCACCCGCCCGGGCTCGATCGCAGCAAAGATTTGGACGCACTGTGCGCACTCACGACCACCCTCGACCTGGTCATTGCCGCTCCATCGGCTGCCGGCGCTATCGCAGGCGCCGCCGGCGTCCCGACCTGGCAGCTCAACTCGGGCATCGACTGGCATGGGCTCAACCAACCCTATTCGCCCTGGCAGCCCAGCGTGCGCCGCTTCTACAAGCCATGGGACCGCAGCTGGGATGAGGAGCTGCAGCGCGTGGCGGCCGAACTGGACCGCATCGCCGCCCGGCCGAGCGCTGCGCGCAGCCGTCAGCAAGCCTGATTTGCGCCACTGCCGAATGCTGCAGCCAGCGTTCAATCGATCCCTGGGTTGCCGTTTCCGGGGCAATGAGATTGTTCAGCACGTCCTTTAGAACGCCAGCGAGGCTTCTACACCGAGCAGGTAGTTGCGTCCCGGCGCGGGCTCGTAGAAGCGACGGTTGCCGTCGGCGACGATAACCGAGCCGGCATAGCGCCGGTCGGTGATGTTGTCGACCCGAACGAACTCGTTCAACCGCCATTGCCTGCCGCGCTGCTCGAAGCCCAACCGCGCGGAGGCCACCGCATAGCTCGCGGCGAATTCGCTATTGCGATCGTCGACGGCCACCCGGCCGACACGGCGCCCCTCTACGCCGACATAAAAGCCGCTCACAGCGTGCCGCCAGATCAGCTCGGCATAGAGCGTGCTCGCAGCCACGCCGGGCAGCCGGTTGCCGGCCGGAATGACGACCGGCGGCGTACCCGAGGTAAACGCGTCGCGGTAATGCGCGTCGACCCAGCTCCAGGCCACGTACGCCTCGATGCCGTTGTCGTAGACCACCTCCCACGAAGCCTCCACGCCCTGCCGGCGCGTGCGGCCCGCGTTCTTGAAGTCGGTACGCCCGCCCGAGGCCGCGTTGACGACGATCTCATCGCGCGTCTCGATCTCGTATAGCGTCAGCCGAAGCCGCTGCCCGGGGATGAGGTTCGCCTTGATGCCGGCTTCGATCTGCTTGGAGCGGCTCGGCTCGAGACTGAAATTGAGCCCGCTGGTGCGATCGGGGCGATACGACAGCTCGGCGAGTGTCGGTGTCTCGAAACCGCGACCCGCGGCTGCGTACAAGTGCACCTGCTCGCTCAGCTTGTACAGCAGGCCCAGCGCCGTGCTGCTACCCGAATGGCTGACCGCGCCGCTGTCGTCGGGGTTGCCGGGGGCGATGAAGTGGTCGCGCGATTCGAACCGGATGCGGCTCGTACGGGCGCCCCCAGTGAGCACCCAGTGCGGCGCGAAGCCCCATTCGCCGATCGCGAAGAAGTCGGTGCTCGATACGCGATCGTCCTGATCGCGCTTGAGCGCCCCGCGCGTGCCGAAGTTGTTGATGAAGCCTTTCCGGCGCTCGTCCATGCGCTGGTACTCGACCCCGCCGGTGAGCTTGATCGGGCCGGCCGCGGTTTGCCGCGAGGCGGTGTAGCGCAAGCTGCCGCCACCGAAGGCGCGATCGAGATCCACCACCCCACCCCCGGAAGTCGGCGCCAGCTGTGGGCCGAGCGGAATCGAAAGATACTGCACCACGTCGCGCCCGCCGCCATAGACCGAAGCACGCAGCACGTCGCCGCCGCCGACCGGATGCTCGTACACGAGCCCGCCCTGGCGATGCTCGATGCTCTTGCGTGTGTTGAAAAGGATCGCGGCGGGATCGACCTGGCGCGGGTTCGCTTCCATCTGCGCGCGCCGCAATCCGAGCGGGTCCTGGGTGTCGGGCTGCTCCAGCGCATTGACGAGGGCGGTCAGGGTGGCGCCGGTGGTAAAGGCGATGCGAAACTTGGCATTGAGCTGATCGCGCCGCGCCGCGCTATGGTCGCGATAGCCGTCGGTCTGGAAACGCGAAGCGTCGACCAGGTAATTGAGCGCGCCCGCCGTGCCGCCGAAATTGAGACCCGCGCGATACGTATCGTAGCTGCCGAAGCTCGCGCTCGGTCGCAGAGTCGGCCGTTCCGGGCCATCCTCGGTGAAAGTCTGGATGAACCCGCCGGACGCATTGCCGTAGAGCGATGCGAACGGTCCGCGCAGCACCTCGATGCGGCTCGCCGAGCTGAGGCTGAAGGTGGCGCTCTGGCCTTGTCCGTCCGGCATCGTCGCCGGGATTCCGTCGGCAACCAGGCGCACGCCGCGCACGCCGAACGCCGCCCGGGCGCCGAAGCCGCGCGAGGACACCTGCAGATCCTGCGCGTAGTTTTGCCGGTTCTGAACGACGATGCCCGAAACGCGACTGAGCGACTCGGACAGGTTGACCCGGGCGTTGCCTTCGCGCACCGCGCGCGCGTCGACGCTGTCTATTGCAACCGGCAAGTCGAACTCGCGTGCCTCGTCGCGCGTCGCGCTGACTACCACCTCCGGTCCCAGCGCGCGAGCCGAATCGCTGGCCGCCGCCTGGGCGGCGGCATCCAGCGGCATCGCGGCAGCCAAGACCATCCACCCAGTCGTCGCACGCATCGATCGCAAACCACGGAAAATGGGGACGCACACAATTTCCCGGCCAACCGGCAAATGAGGACGCACGCCATTGTCCGGAAATTGTGTGCGTCCCCATTTTCCTCGGCGATTATAGACAGCATCGGTAACGGGCACGCGCTCCCCGGGCCCCTCCCAATCGCCATCATCGTGTCGGGCAAGATGGAGGACCATGCGCGGTTGTGGGACTGCCGGACGGCCGCACGGGTCACGTGCCCACGCCCGGCCAATCAGCGCGCGGACGCCTGCTCCCCGGCAGGCGCATGCTAGAATTCTTGTCCCTGCAGCTGCCTCGTTTTCGCCTGTCACCGCCCGTGATCGCACTCACCATCAATGGCGAGCCGCGCCGCTTCGATGCCCCGCTCAAGGTCGATGCCTTGCTCGGCGTGCTGGAGCTGACCGGCAAGCGTGTCGCCCTGGAACGCAACGGCGACATCGTCCCGCGCAGCCGCTTTGGCGAGCAATGGCTCGCGGATGGCGACCGGATCGAGATCGTGGTAGCGGTCGGAGGCGGCTGATGACCGCGACCGCAACAGGCCGGAGTATTCGCACATGACCCCGCAGGACAAGATGGATTCTCTCGCGCTGGCCGGGCGCACCTTCCGCTCCCGGCTGCTGGTCGGAACGGGAAAGTACAAGGACTTCGCGCAGACGCGCGCTGCCGTCGACGCGAGCGGTGCGGAGATTGTCACCGTGGCCATCCGCCGCACCAACATCGGCCAGAACGCCAACGAGCCGAGCCTGCTCGAATTTCTTCCGCCCGGCCGCTTCACGATCCTGCCCAATACGGCGGGCTGCTACACGGCCGACGATGCCGTGCGTACCTTGCGCCTCGCACGCGAGCTGCTCGACGGCCACGAGCTGGTGAAGCTGGAAGTGCTCGGCGATCCGGCCACGCTCTTTCCCAACATGGTGGAAACGCTGCAGGCCGCCGAAGTCCTGGTGAAGGACGGTTTCAAGGTCATGGTCTACTGCAGCGACGATCCGATCCTGGCCAAGCGGCTGGAGGAGATCGGCTGCTGTGCCGTCATGCCGCTCGCATCGCTGATCGGCTCCGGCATGGGGATTCTCAATCCGTGGAATCTGCAGATCATCATCGCCAACGCCAAAGTGCCCGTGCTGGTCGATGCCGGCGTCGGCACGGCCTCGGACGCTGCCATTGCCATGGAGCTCGGCTGCGACGGCGTGCTCATGAACACCGCGATCGCAGGCGCGTCGGACCCGGTGTTGATGGCGAGCGCCATGCGCAAAGCGGTCGAAGCCGGCCGCGAAGCGTTCCTCGCCGGCCGCATGCCGAAGAAACCCTACTCGGCTGCACCGAGCTCGCCCACCACCGGCCTCATCGGCAAGGCATGAAATGCTGAAGGGCTGAAACGAGCAGCCGCTTTTCCAAGCCCGCGCCGCAGGTCGAAGCGTCTCGCCTGCGGCGTTTTCTCACGTCCGCCCGCCTTCACGCCGCACGCACGGCTGCGCCCATGAACGAGCAGCGTTCCATTCGAAGCTACGTGCTGCGACAGGGCAGGATGACGGATGCGCAGCGCGCGGCGCACGAACGCCTGCTCCCGCGCTACGGCTTGCCTTACAGTCACGCGCCGCTCGATTTCGCCCGCGTCTTCTTGCGCAGCGCGCCGGTCGTGCTGGAAATCGGATTCGGCATGGGAGAGACGAGCGCCGAGATCGCGGCTTCGACCCCGCAAAGCGACTATCTCGGTGTGGAAGTGCACGCCCCCGGGGTCGGCAGCCTGCTGCGCATGATCGAGGCGCGAGAGCTCACGAACCTGCGCATCGTTCAGCACGATGCCGCCGAGGTGGTGGAGCACATGATCGCGGCCGCGTCCTTGAGCGGCATCCACATCTTCTTCCCCGACCCGTGGCCGAAGAAGCGCCACCACAAGCGGCGCCTGTTGCAAGTAAGCTTCGCGCGCCTGCTGGTGACGCGGCTGCGCCCGGGCGGCTATCTCCATGTCGCCACCGATTGGCAGGACTATGCCGAGTGGATTGTGGATGTTCTCGGCCAGACCGAGCTCGAAAACAGCGCCGAGCGCTACGCACCGCGCCCGGCCTATCGTCCGTTGACCAAGTTCGAGCGCCGCGGGCTTGCGCTCGGTCACGCCGTGCACGACATCGTCTTTCGCCGTCCGCTGTAGAGCTTGCTGCGCGAGCCCGACGGCTTGTCAGCCACTTTCCGAACCTTCAATAGGCAGGAAGCGTTGCAGCAGATCGTTGAGAAAGCGCCTGCCGCGTGCGCTCGGCCGTACCGCGAGATGGTCGCGCTCGATGAGACCGTCTCGCTCCGCAGCATCCAGCAGGCTCAGGACCGACGTGAGCGGCAAGCCCGTGCGCTCCTCGTACAACCGCAGCGCGAAGCCGTCCGTCATGCGCAACGCATTCATCATGAACTCGAACGGCAGATCGCGTGCCGGCACTTCATGCGCTTCCTGGACCGCGCCCTCGGCCGCCTGCGCCATGTACTGCCGCGGGTGCTTATGCTTCATTTCGCGCACGATTCGCTCGGGAAACGAGATCTTGCTGTGCGCGCCGGCGCCGATGCCGAGGTAGTCGCCGAAGCGCCAGTAGTTGAGATTGTGCGCGCAGCGACACCCCGGGCGGGCGAAGGCGGACGTTTCGTAATTCTCGTAGCCGGCCTGTGCCAGACGCGCCTCGATCGCGTCCTGCATCTCGGCGGCGGCATCGTCGTCCGGCACCGGCGGGGGGAAGCGGTGAAATAGCGTGTTGGGTTCGATGGTCAGGTGATAGGCCGAAATATGCGTCGGACCGATCGCAATCGCCGCCTCGATGTCGGCGAGCGCATTGACCGCAGTTTGGCTGGGCAGTGCATACATGAGGTCGATGTTCACGTTGGCAAAGTGGCGCTGCGCCAGTTCGATCGCCTGGCGCGCCTGCCGGCCATCGTGAATGCGCCCGAGCGCCGCGAGTTTCGCGTCATCGAAGCTTTGCACGCCGATCGACAACCGGTTCACGCCCGCCGCGCGGTAACCCTCGAAGTGTCCGGCGTCGGCCGTTCCGGGATTGGCCTCGAGCGTGATCTCGGCGGTCGCGTCGAGGCGTACGCGCGCACGAACCGCTTGCAGCACGGCATCGATCGCCTGTGGCGAAAACAGGCTCGGCGTGCCGCCGCCGAAAAAGATCGTGTAGACGGGCCGGCCCCAAATGCGGGGAAGGAACTGCTCCAGGTCCGCGGTCAGCGCATCCACGTACTCGCGCTCGGGTAACGAAGCGCGCAGCTCGTGCGAGTTGAAATCGCAGTATGGGCACTTGCGCACGCACCAGGGAACGTGGACGTAGAGCGAGAGCGGCGGCAACGATGCAAACCGCGGTCCGCGCGCCATGTGCTTCGCACCCGAAGCGGTGTTAGGCGCATCGAGGAGAATGGATGCGGGAGCCATGGTTCGATTCGCAGCCATCACGACCTGCTCAACCGGGATGCCAGCATGGCGAGTGCCTGGCCGCGGTGGCTGATGCGATTTTTGTGCTCGGCGTCGAGCTCGGCCGCTGTGAGACCGAGCTCGGGCAGCAGAAAATACGGGTCGTAGCCGAACCCGCCACCGCCGCGCGGCTGCAGCACGATCTGGCCGTGCCAGAATCCCTCGGCAACCAGCGGCTGCGGATCGTCGGCATGGCGCATCAGCACGATCACGCAATAGTAGTGCGCCGCGCGGGTCGGCGCGTGGCGAAGCATCTCGATGAGCTTGCGGTTGTTGCGCTGGTCGGATTTCGGTTCGCCGGCATAGCGTGCCGAGTGCACGCCCGGCTCGCCGCCGAGCGCATCGGCCAGGATCCCGGAATCGTCGGCAAGCGAGGGCAGCCCCGTATGGCGCGCGGCATTGCGCGCCTTGGCGAGCGCGTTCTCGACGAAAGTCGGGTGCGGCTCCTCGGTTTCCGCAACACCCAGCAAGCGCTGCGCCATCGCTTCGATGCCGAGCGGCTGCAACAGCGCGTTAAGCTCGCGCAGCTTGCCGGGATTGCCCGAGGCCACCACCACGCGCGCCAGACCGTGCCTCATGATGAGCTTCCGCGACCGCCGGGCGATCGGGGACTAAGCCCCAAGCGCCGCGCGCTGGGCAGCGACCAGCTCTGCGATCCCCTGGCGCGCGAGCTGCAGCATTTCGTCCAGCTCGCCGTGCGAGAAGGGCGCGCGCTCGGCGGTGCCCTGGATCTCGACGATACCGCCGCTGCCCGTCATGACGACGTTCATGTCGGTATCGCAGGCCGAATCCTCCGCATAGTCGAGATCGAGCACCGGGACGCCGGAGTGAATGCCGACGGAAACCGCCGCAACGGAATCGACGATCGGCATCGAGGGCAGTATCCGGCGCTCGCACAGTAACGAGATGGCATCATGCAACGCGACGAATCCGCCCGTGATCGATGCGGTGCGCGTCCCGCCGTCGGCTTGCAGCACGTCGCAGTCGATCGTGATCTGCCGCTCGCCCAGCCGCTCGAGATCGACGGCCGTCCGCAGCGCGCGCCCGATCAGGCGCTGGATTTCGAGCGTGCGGCCGGACTGCTTGCCGCGGGCCGCTTCGCGCGCGTTGCGCGTGTTGGTCGAGCGCGGCAGCATGCCGTATTCGGCCGTCACCCAACCTCGTCCGCTGCCCTTGAGAAACGGCGGCACCGAGTCTTCCACGCTCGCCGTGCACAGCACCCGGGTTTCACCGCATTCGATCAACACCGAACCCTCGGCATGGCGCGTGAATCCACGCACGATGCGCACGGGGCGCAATTGCGTCGGGGCTCTGCCGCTCGGTCGCATGGGATTTTGCACTGTGCTATCTTCGAGCCCCCATTGTCTGGGTTCGTTTCCGCGAAGTAAAGGCAGGCGCGATGATCTACAGCATGACCGGATACGCATCCGCGGCGCGCACGCTGGCTCGTTGCGTGCTGAGCGTGGAATTGCGCTCGGTCAACTCACGCTATCTCGACGTCGCGTTTCGCTTGCCCGAGGAGTTGCGCGCCGTTGAGTCGCAGCTGCGCGAGCTGATCGGCACGAAGGTCAACCGCGGCAAGCTGGAGTGTCGGGCAAGCCTCGCCTATCTGCCGGCGGCGCAGGGACTGCTCGATCTGAACAAAGACCTGGTGCAACGCCTGGCCGCGGCCGGCCGGCACGTGCAGGAACTGGTGCCGGACGCGCGCGCCTTGCAGGTGGCCGATATCCTGCGCTGGCCGGGGGTGATCGGCGAGCCCGATCTTTCCCTCGACGAGCTCGGCAGTGCGGCGCGCGAGCTGGTCGAGCAGGCGCTCGCCGAATTCAACGGCTCGCGCGCGCGCGAAGGCGCGCAACTCGCGCAGACGGTACTCGACCGGGCCGCGCGCATGCAGGTGCTGGTGCAACAGGTCGCGCCCAAGGTTCCGGCTCTGGTGAAGGCCTACGGCGAGAAGCTCACCGCGCGCCTGCTGGAAGCCGGCCTCAACCCCGACGACGATCGCATGCGCCAGGAGATCGTGCTGTTCGCATCCAAGATCGATGTAGACGAAGAGCTCTCACGCCTGAACGCCCATATCAAGGAACTCGAGCACGTCCTCGGTCGCGGCGGTGCGGTGGGCCGCCGTCTCGACTTTCTCATGCAGGAATTCAATCGCGAGGCGAACACGCTCGGCTCGAAGTCCGCCGACCTGGAGTCGACCCAGGTCGCGGTGGAGCTCAAGGTGCTGATCGAGCAGATGCGCGAGCAGGTGCAGAACATCGAGTAGCGCTCGAGCCTGCCGACAACTGCTCGGAAGCCCGCTGCGACCGCTTGGTTCCGCGGGTTTCCTGCCTCAATTTCCGTAGTTGACCCCTCGCCTGCGATACGGCATCTCGACTGCCGCGACTGTGGCAGTATCGATATGTTTTACTCATCGTACAGATGAAAATAATCAATTTTACTAACCGATCGCTGCCGCCTAACATCGGTTCGTCCCAACGACGCTCAAAGGAAAACACGCAATGTCCTACATCAACAGCGAGATCAAGCCCTTCACGGCCCAGGCCTACCACAACGGCAAGTTCGTGACGGTGACCGACAAGGATCTGAAGGGCAAGTGGTCCGTGGTCTTCTTCTACCCGGCCGACTTCACGTTCGTCTGTCCGACCGAGCTCGGCGACCTCGCCGACGTCTACGCAGAGTTCAAGAAGCTGGGCGTCGAGATCTACTCGGTATCGACCGACACGCACTTCACGCACAAGGCGTGGCACGACACATCCGACACCATCGGCAGGATCAAGTATCCGATGATCGGCGACCCGACCGGCGTCATCACGCGCAACTTCGGCGTGATGATCGAAGCCGAGGGCCTGGCCGACCGCGGCAGCTTCGTGATCGACCCCGAGGGCCGCATCCAGATCGTCGAGATCACCGCCGGCGGCGTAGGGCGCGATGCGCGCGAGCTGTTGCGCAAGGTGAAGGCTGCCCAATACGTGGCGGCCCATCCGGGCGAAGTCTGTCCCGCCAAGTGGAAGGAAGGCGAAGCGACCCTTTCGCCCTCGCTCGACCTGGTCGGCAAGATCTGATATCGGCTGCCCGCATGCGCTGCTTCCGCACGGGAGCAGCGCAAGCAACCCATTCAAGGACGATCCGACCAGAACTCGTTCGTCTCTGCACGCAGGCGGGCCCAGGCGTACGACAGCGTCCTGGATTCCGTCTGCACGGAAACGACCAACGATCTCAACGATTTCTCATACGCGGCGCGGGGAGAACCGAATGCTCGACAGTGCGATCAAGGCCCAACTCGAAACCTATCTGCAGAAATTGCAGCGGCCGGTGACGCTACGTGCGTCGCTCGATGCGAGCGACGCCGCGCGGGAAGTCAGCGAGTTGCTGCACGAGATCTGCGAGCTTTCGCCGCTGCTGCAGTTGCACGAGGATGGCAAAGCCAGCCGGCGTCCCTCGTTCGAAGTCGGCCCCGCCGGGGAAATCGCGCGGGTGAGCTTTGCCGGCCTGCCGCTGGGCCACGAGCTCAGCTCGCTCGTGCTCGCGCTGCTGCAAGCGGGCGGCCACCCGCCGAAGGTTTCGGCCGAGACGATTGCGCAGATCCGCGCGCTTCCCGGTCCGGCTGCGTTCGAGACCTACATCTCGCTCTCGTGCCACAACTGCCCGGACGTGGTGCAGGCGCTCAACCTCATGGCGGCCCTCAATCCGGCCATCACTCACGTGATGATCGACGGTGCCCGCTTCCAGGACGAAGTGTCGGCGCGCGAGATCATGGCCGTGCCGACGGTGTACCTCAACGGCGAGCCGTTCGGACAGGGCCGCATGACGCTGGAAGAGATCGTCACACGGCTCGATTCGGGCGCCGCTGCGCGCGAGGCTACCCGCCTCGACGCCGCAGCGCCTTACGACATGCTGGTCGTCGGCGGTGGCCCCGCGGGCGCTGCGGCGGCCATCTATGCGGCGCGCAAAGGTATCCGCACGGGGCTGGTGGCCGAGCGCTTCGGCGGCCAGGTGCTCGATACGCTCGGCATCGAGAACTTCATCTCGGTCAGGCAGACCGAGGGACCGCAGCTCGTGGTCTCGCTGGAGCAACACGTGAAAGAGTACGACGTCGACATCGTGAACCTGCAGCGTGCCGCGCGGCTCATCCCGGCAACCGATCTGATCGGCGTCGAGCTGGAGAACGGCGCGACCTTGAAGGCACGCTCGGTGGTTCTAGCCACCGGCGCACGCTGGCGCGAGATGAACGTTCCCGGCGAGCGTCAATACCGCAACAAGGGCGTGGCCTACTGCCCGCACTGCGACGGGCCGCTCTTCAAGGGCAAGCACGTCGCCGTCGTCGGCGGCGGCAACTCGGGCGTGGAAGCCGCCATCGATCTGGCGAATATCGTCCGCCACGTCACGCTGCTCGAATACGACCCGGTGCTGCGCGCCGACGCCGTGCTGCAAAAACGGCTCTTCAGCCTGCCGAATGTCACGGTGATCACGCAGGCTGCCACCACCGAAGTGAGCGGTGATGGCGCCAAGGTGAACGGCCTCGTCTACACCGACCGCGGCTCGGGCGAGTCCAGACGCATCGAGCTCGAGGGCGTGTTCGTGCAGATCGGCCTGCTGCCGAATACCGAGTGGCTGCAAGGCGCCCTGAAGCTCACCCCGCGGGGCGAGATCGCGGTCGATGCGAGGGGACAAACCTCGCTTCCCGGCGTATTCGCGGCCGGCGATTGCACCGACGTGCCGTTCAAGCAGATCGTGATTTCGATGGGCGCGGGCGCATCGGCGTCGCTGGGCGCCTTCGAATACCTGATGCGCCTGCCCGTGGCGGCCTGATGGCAAATCAGTCGGCCGGGGACAAGACGTGAATCACGCGGCTCGCGATCAGGTCCTTCACCTTGGCCGCGTACGCCGCCATGTGCGGCGCCGCCGCGTGCGCCTTCAACGCCTGCGCATCGCGCCACTTCTCGATCGCGACGAAGGTATCCGGCCCGAACTTGGTCTGGAACGAGCCGAGCCCCTCAGCATCGATGCCGGGCCCGTACTCGATACAGCCGTCCTCCGCGCGCACGTTGGGCACATTGGCTCGGAACTCGTGCAGGATCGCCTCGCGCTGGCCTGGCTTGGCCGTGATGATGGCAACGACATGGATCATGGGCGCTCTCCTCCGGCAAAGCTGCAGTGTAGCCCAAGCATATTGCACCCCGACACCGCGCCGTACCCGCAACCTCAGAGCGGGTTCGCCTGTCGGATGCCTCACCTCGCAGCAGCCTGGGATGCCTGTTGCCTTATGGACGGGGCGCCGCGAATTTCGCGCGGATATTGCGGCGGCGCCTTCGACCCCGTACAGTCGACTCTGCCGCGATCCTGATCGCCATCGGCAAGCGCCCGATGCAACGGTTGCCGCAACAAACCGCTTACGAGGAGGAAAACAACATGCGTTTCGTGCTGGTCGCTTCGAGTATTGCCCTGCTTTCGTGCAGCCTGCCCGCTGCCGCCCAAGACTATCCGAGCCGGCCCATAAAAGTTGTCGTTCCGGTCGCTGCGGGCGGTTCGCCCGATGTGCTTGCGCGCCTGATCGGAGAACGAATCCGGCCGCGGCTCGGGCAGCCGTTCGTGGTCGACAACCGCGCCGGCGCCGGCCAGATGATCGGCTCCGACCTCGTGGCCAAGGCCGCCCCGGACGGCTACACGATCATGCTTCCGACCGCCACCTTCACCGGCAGCGCCGCCATCCAGCCGAAGCTGCCGTTCGATCCGGTGAATGATCTCACCGGCGTGGCGATGGTCGGCGTCGGACCATTTCTGGTCATCGTGCATCCCTCGGTGCCGGTGAAAAATATCAAGGAGCTGATAGCGCTGGCGAAGAGCCGCCCCGGCCAGGTGAACTACGGTTCGGCCGGCGCCGGCAGCGTCATTCACTTCGCAGCCGAAGTGTTCGCCGCGGAAACCGGGATCGAGATCGTTCACGTGCCCTACAGGAGCGGTGCGCCGGCGGTCGCCGCAGCGGTGGCAGGAGAAGTGCCGATGGTGTTCATGAGCCTGCCTTCGGCGTGGGCGCAGGTGAAGGCCAACCGGCTGCGCGCCATCGCGGTCACGAGCCCCCAGCGCTCGAAGTTCGTGCCGGACCTCCCGACGGTCGCGGAAGCCGGCGTCCCGGGCTTCCAGGCGCAGCAGTGGTGGGGCGTGCTCGCGCCGGCGAAGGTCCCGGCGGCCATCATCGACAAGCTCAATGCCGAGATCAACGCGATCCTCGGGACCGAAGACATGCGCGCACAGCTCGCCAACCAGGGTGCGGAGCCGGTTCTGATGTCGCCGCAGCAATTCAGTGGATTCGTCCGCAGCGAGATCGAGCGGTTCAGGAAGCTCGTCCGGGAGCGCAACATCAAGGCCGGTTGAGCGGCTCGGCTCAGGCTCCCGGCCGCGCGGACGCGTCTCCCGATCCCGGCTCGAGGCGCGGGTCGAGTTGCAGCACCGCCTGCGAGCCGCCGGTGACCGACACGTAGTTGCTTTGCGCCTCCGCGGGCAGCGGCGGCGTCAGGCGCATGCGGTGCGCGGCGAAAACCGCCGCCGCGATGAGCAGCGCGGCGAAATAGGTCATGAGGCTTCCCGGGCCGAGCGTATCCATGATGACGCCGGCCGCGGTCGGCCCGATTGCAGCGCCGATCCCATACAGAAGGAGCAGGCCGCCGGTCACCTCGAGCAGGCGGGCGGAGTCGATCCGGTCGTTGACGTGCGCAACGCTCAGGCCGTAAAGCGTGAACACGAAACCGCCGTACACGAAACCGAGCGCGATCAGTACGCCTTCGGACCAGTACGAAGCCAGGACACCCACTCCCGCCAGCGACCCGGCGATCACGCACACCTGCATCAGCACCCTGCGCCGGTCGCGGTTGTCCGAATAGTGACCGATCGGCCACTGCAGAGCCGCGCCGCCGATGATGGTTGCACCCATGAAGGCGGCGATCCCTTGGTCGGACATGCCCACGCGATGCGCGTATACGGCCCCCATGCCGAAGAACGCTCCATTGACGAGACCCGACACCGTCGCGCCCACGACCCCGAGCGGTGAGGTCTGGTAGAGATTGCGCAAGCCCAGCCGCGGCGCGGCCACCGGCTTCGGCTCCAGCACCCGGGTGAGCGTCACCGGCACCAGCGCGAGCGAAAGCAGCACCGAGGCGAGCGCGAACGGAACGAAGCCGAGGCGGTCGCCGACCAGGATCAGTGCCTGCCCGAGCGCCATGGCGATATGCGTAGTGGCCATGTAGGCGGCGAAGATCTTTCCGCGCTGGTTGTTCGGCGCGAGCGAGTTGAGCCAGCTTTCGATGACCATGTAGAGGCCGACGATGCACATCCCGGTCAGAAGGCGCAGCGCCCCCCAGGCCCACGGGTCGACGAACAGCGCATGCAGAAGCGGCATGGTGGAAGCGATGGAAGCCATCGCAGCGAACGCGCGGATGTAACCCACCCTGCGGATGAGGGCGGGACACAGGTAGGTGCCCAGCACGAAACCGGCGAAATACGCCGACATGACGAGCCCCGTGACCCACACCGGAAACTCGGCCACCGCGGCCCGCAAGCCGAGCACCGGGAACAGCAGCCCGATCCCGACCAGCAGCAGTCCGATCCCGACGAGCAGCGACAGCAGCGGGTAGATCAGCGCGCCCAAGCGCCTTCCTCGACCTCGGACACCGCCGCCACGAACCGCCGCACGCGCTCGTCGCGCGGCGACTCGAAGATCGTCTGCGGCGTTGCATCCTCCACGATGACTCCGGCATCGAAGAAGAGGACGCGATCGGAGCTGCGCGCGAACTTCATGTGGTGAGTGACGATCAGCATGCGAGATAGCTCATGGCCACTTCGTGCGCGCCGTAGCGCTTGCGTACGCCCCGCAGTCGCACGACGGGATCGGCGCGACGAGGACGAGCGCGGCGACCGGGCTCACCCGGATTACGCGCCGACCGTGCGTCTCACGACCGGTCTAACGCCACTGCAGGTAGTCGCCGCGAGCCGGTTCGAGCGGCGCGACGTGCCGGCGCGCGGCAATGAACTCGGGCCGGGGCTTGATACCGGACGGCGGCGGGCAGAGCCGGTTCTCGACGCTGTTGTAGACCATGAACAGATTGCTGCGCGGATACGGCGAGATGTTGCTGCTCGAACCGTGCATCGCGTTGCAGTCGAACAGGATCACCGATCCCGCCGGCCCTTTCATCGACTGGATTCCGCCGCGCTCGACCAGCTGCGCGAGGCTTTCGGGATCGGGCACGCCGACTTCCTGCTTCTTGAGCGACATCTTGTAATGGTCCTCGGGCGTCTCGCCCACGCACGTCACGTAATGCATGTGGGAGCCGGGCACGATGAACAGCGGCCCGTTGAACTCGTTATTGTCCGTCAGCAGCACCGTGCAGCTCAATGCGCGCATGCGCGGCATGCCGTCTTCCACGTGCCAGGTCTCGAAGTCGGAGTGCCAGTAGAATTCCTTGCCGACGAAGCCCGGCTTCAGATTCAGCCTCGACTGATGCACGTAGACGCCCTCGCCGAGAATCGACTGCGCGCTCGCCACCAGCCGAGGATCGCGCGCGACGCGGTCGAACAGCGGGTGCAGCCGGTGCGCATCGAACACCGAGCGGATCTCGTCGCTGCCCGGTTCCGCAATCGCCTCTTCGCGCTCCCGTATTCCGGGGTCGGCCGCCAGGCACCGGGCCTCGGCCAGAAAAACGGCAACCTCGTGCGGGGAAAAAAAGCTTCTCAGGAAGACGAAGCCTTTCTTCTGATAGCTCTTGAGCTGATGCTCGGCGAGCCCGGGCTCGCCGGCCCGGCCGTAAACCACCGGATCGCGTCGCGGCCGCATAGCCGCGACGGGTTCGTTGCGCGATGCATAGGCATCGATGACCGAATTCATGCTTTGCTCGCTCCTCTTCGGGTGCCGCGCGTTGCGGGCTGCTGGCGCGAAATGCTCCGCTGCCGGGACCCAGCGTCGAAGCACCGCGCGCCGCGCGTGCCTTCAGCCGGCTGCCTGTTCCTCGACCAGCGGATAGACGCCTTCTTCGTCGTGCACTTCGCGCCCGGTCAGCGGCGGATTGAATACGCACACCAGACGCAAGCAGGTGCGTGCACGCAAATAGTGCCGATCGTGCTGATCGAGCGCGTACAGCGTGCCGGGGGCGATGGGATAAATGCGCCCCTCGGGCAGCACTTCCACCTCGCCCTCGCCTTCGATGCACAACACGGCCTCGAGATGATGCTTGTACCAGATGTAGGTTTGCGTGCCCGCTTGGATGACCGTCTCGTGCATCGAAAAACCCATGCCGTCGCGCTTGAGCAGCAGGCGGCGGCTGGTCCAGTTGGGCGTGACGACTTCCTGCGGCGAGCCCGCCAGCTCGTCGATTTGCCTTACGATCATCGAACGCCTCCGAAATGGACGAATGCGACCTTGTTCGCTTCCGCCCGCGCCACGCCGAGGCCCGCGGCAACGCTGTGCTCGAGGATGTCCAGGCCCTCGCGCAGGCGCGACTCCTGGATCGTGAGCGGAGGCAGAAGCTTCAGCACCTGGTCCGAGGCGCCGGAGGTCTCGATCACGAGGCCGTTGCGGAACGCCTCGGCGGAGATCGTGTTCGCCATTCCCGCGCGGTTCACCACCAGGCCCTGAATCAAACCCCGGCCGCGCACCGACAGCTCGCCCTCGTCATAGCTTGCGGCGATCTGGTTCAAGCGCGCTTCGACCACGGCCGCCTTGCGCCGGATGGTTTGCTCGAAGTCGCTATCGCTCCAGTAGTGCGAAAGCGCCGCCTGCGCAGTGACGAAGGCGAGGTTGTTGCCGCGGAAGGTTCCGTTGTGCGCCCCCGGGCTCCACACGTCGAGCTCGGGCTTCATGAGCACCAGTGCCATCGGCAGGCCGAAGCCGCTGATCGACTTCGACAGCGTGACGATGTCGGGCGATATGCCGAGCGGCTCGAAGCTGAAGAACGAGCCCGCACGCCCGCAGCCGACCTGGATGTCGTCGACGATCAGCAGCATATCGTGGCGGCGGCACAAGGCCTGCAGCCGCTGCAGCCAGCGCGCGCTCGCCACGTTCACCCCGCCTTCGCCCTGCACCGTCTCGACGATGGCCGCCGCCGGAGCGTCGACGCCGCTGCTGCCGTCGGCGAGCATGCGCTCCAGGTAGTCCAGGGTGTCGACCTCGGGACCCATGTAGCCGTCGTAGGGCATGAAGGTCGTATTGGCCAGCGCGATGCCGGCCGAATTGCGGAATTTCGAGTTGCCCGTGGCCGCGAGCGATCCGCCGGTCACGCCGTGAAAGCCGTTGGTGAAGGAAACGATGTTGGCGCGGCCCTTGATCATGCGGGCGAGCTTGAGCGCCGCTTCCACGGCGTTGGTCCCGGTCGGCCCCGGAAACTGGATCTTGTACGCCATGCCGCGGTTGCGCAGGATCACCCGTTCGAACGTCTCGAGGAAGTCCTTCTTCGCCACGGTCGCCATGTCGAGTCCGTGCACGAGACCGTCCTCGGCCAGGTAGTCGACCACGCGCTGCTTGAGCAGCGGATTGTTATGACCGTAGTTCAGCGTGCCTGCACCGCTGAAGAAATCGATGTACTGCCTTCCGTCCTCGCCGATCAGCAGCGACCCGCGCGCTTTCGCAAACAGCGTCGGGAAGGTACGGATGTAGCCACGCACTTCGGATTCCAGCCGGTTGAAGATCTTCAGGTTCATGCCGAATTGCCTCCTTTTCATTTGCCCGGGAACGGGCCGATGCGAATCAACACCTCGCATTCGTGATCCTCCTCTTCGCCGAATGCGTCCTGTGCGAAAAGGGGGGACTCGGTCAGCGCCGCGTTCAGTCTGTGGGCGAGTCCGTGGAAGAGCCTGCGCGACGGCGTGTTGGACGGGGATACCGTCGTTTCGAGATAGCGGCACCCTCGAACTTGCGGGCGCCCGAGAATTTCTTGCAGCATCGAGGCGGCAAGGCCCTTGCCCCGGATGCTGGCATCGACCGCAACCTGCCAGACGAAAATCGTGTCATCGCGCTCGGGCGGCCGATAGGCGGAGACGAAACCCACCACCTGATCGCCCACGCGCGCCAGCGCGCACGTGCCGGCGAAGTGCTCGCACAGCAGCAGGTAGGCGTAGCGCGAATTGAGGTCGAGCGGCTGGCACGCGGTCACCAGCCGGTGGATCTGCGCGCCGTGCGAGACCTCCGGTTTCGTGATGCGTGTCAATGCGGGCTGCGGCGCTTCGCAGCGAACAGTTGTCCCTGTCATTGCGACATTCCACGTTTCTTCCCGGCTGCGCCGGGGACGGTTATCTTGTTCCGCGATCCGACCGCGGGTGGATTTCAGAGGGCCGTGAGGGTGATCGGCCCGGCGACGAGGGTGAGCGAAGCGCCAGGCTCCGCCACGTTCCTCAGGGTGACGCTGCGCTCAGGAATTGCGCGAAGGCGTCGAGCTCGGGCTGCGGCAGCCGATCGAGCGCCACTGCGCGCGCCGCATGCAGCGGCGGGGGCGCGGCCGCGCAACAAGCCGTGTGCGCGCGGCGCACACGGGGATCAGACAGCAGCCGTCGCGCATCCGGTCGGTCATCGCCAGACGCGCGCCCTCCTGCGCCGTGCCGCAAACGGCGCGTGCCGTGTGCGTAACCGACGCCTGGAGGCGACGCATGGTGGTATCGGCGATCACGAATAGCTGCCTGATTGAATCGATTCAGTTGAAACGGTCGCGCGTGAAACGCTCGCGCATGAAACGTCGCGCTTATTAGAACGATGTTTCGCAGGGGATCAAATTCGTAAAATCCCGTACGACGAAGCCCAGATTTCAAGATGGCGATTACACGCTATTCACGCGCGCGCAGGTAACGCCATTTGCGTTTGCGTGACCATTGCAATCTTCAGGCCCGCAGTGTCGGAGACGGTCGTCTGCCACACCGATGTCGTACGCCCGATGTGCAATGGGACACACACCGCGACGATGACCTCTCCGGTGCCGGAAGCGAAGAAGTTGGTCTTCGATTCCAGCGTGCCGCCGCGGTATCCTTCCGGGCGATGCATCGCCGCGCCGAGCGCACCGAGCAGATCCGCGAAAGCCATGATGGCGCCACCGTTGACCCGGCCGTTGTGATTCATGTGCCGTGGCAGCAACCTCATCCGCGCCGCGACCTTCCTCGGCGCGAGCGCCGTGATCTCGAATGCCAGAGTTCGCGCCATGCCGCCGGAGAGGATCCGGCGGCAATTGGCCGCAGCGATCGCGTCGAGCCCCGCGGTCATGTCCTTGCCAGCGACCGTTTTCGCCCTTCCTGGCCTTGTTCGCATTCTTTCCTGTCGCCATGTTCCCTCGCCTGTCTTCAACCGGTGCGCAGCGGCTCGCCCACCGCCGTCCAGTACGGAATCGCAATCGCCAGCACCACGACAAAGGCGATCAGCGTCATCCACACACCGAAACGGAAGATCTCGGGGGCGCTCAGGTAGCCACGCTGGTACACCGCCAGTGACGATGCGCTCTGGGCGGGATAGTACAGGACGGCATCGCCCGCGATCATCACCGCAAGCCCGCACAGCATGGGATTGACCGAAGCCGCCGTACCGATCGACATCGCCACCGGAATGGCGGTGGCGAGAAACCCGGTGATGTTGGGAATGAGCAGCCGCAGCGGCACCGAGCACACGAGCAGCGTGGCGATCACCAGCAGCGGCGAATCGCGAAACGCGGGCACCTGGGCCACGATCAACCCGGCCATCCAGGCGGCTGCGCCGCTCGCGACCAGCGCCTTGGCGAGCGACAGCGAAGAGGCCAGGACAAAGAGATTGGTCCAGCCAATGTCGCGCTCGAACTCGCTCCACGACAGCACTCCGATGCGGGGCGTGAGAATGAGCGTCCAGGCCAGCACTGCCGGCACCGCCGGATGAAAGTGATGCAACGCGTCGGTGAGCCACAGTGCGGAAGCGCACAGGGTGATGACGACGGTGCGCCGCTCGCGAGCGCTAAGCGGCGTGGGCGCGGTGACCGGCAGCGGCGGCAGGCGCTCTTCGAAGCCGTCGCGATAGAGCACATAGATCGAGGCCGAGCCGATGAGGAGCAATGCAATGTAAGGCACGCTCATGAGCAGCAGCCATTGGCTCCAGTAGATGCCGCCGATGAGCGCGGCGGACACCACCGGCGTGATTCCGCCGGTGAGCAGCACCGTGGAAGCCAGCCGATTGATGGAATTGAGCGCCATCATCACCGCGCGCGCGAGCGGTGCGCGCCGCGGCACCCCGGCGATCTCCAGCGCCTGCTCGTAGACGTGCACCAGGATGCCGGTGCGGGTGGTGGCCGAAGGCAGGATCAGCGTGAGCAGCGGGAAGGCCGCCAGCAGCTGCAGATAGAACGAGCGCGAGCTGCCGCGCGAGCGGCGCAGGAAGAAGCGCGCCACCCGTTCGGCCAGACCGCTGCGGGAAACGGCGAGCCCGATGGTCAGCACGCCGATGAGGAAGTACGCAACCGGATCGGAAAAGCCTGCGAGCGCCTGGGGAAAACCGCTCACGGCGCCGGTCAGCACCAGCGCGAGGATGAGAACCAGGCTGGTCACGCCGGCCGGCAACGCCTCGGTGCACCACAAGCCAATCGCGAGCACCGCCACCGCCATCACGCGCTTGCCGGCTTCGGGCAGGCCGGCGGGCGCCGGCATCGCCACCAGGGCCGCGCACACTGCGAGCAGGATCGGGATCGCCCAGAAGTTGTTGCCGCCTGCCCCGGCTCGGGATTTTGCCTGCTCGCTCGTTTGCCCGGTTGCGTTATCGCTCATGCCTTCCCCCGGGCGGATGGTACGACACTATGCGCTACACTGCCGCCACCGACAGCATCGACCCCGCCCAGTGACTGCTCCCCGGACCGAATCCGACCGAATCGACGCCGCCCGCCGTCGCCCCGGTGTGCTGTTCATCGTGAGCGCGCCATCGGGCGCCGGGAAGACGAGCCTGGTGCACGCGCTGTGCAAAGCAGACGCGCAGGTGGAAGTTTCGGTGTCGTATACGACCCGGGCGCCCCGGCCGGGTGAAGAGCCGGGCAGGCATTACCACTTCGTCACGCGAGCTCAGTTCGAACAAATGCTCGAACGCGGGGAATTGCTCGAAAGCGCCCTCGTCCATGGCAACTTCTATGGCACGTCCGAGCCCTGGGTGCGCAGCCAGCTCGCGGCCGGAGCGAGCATCGTGCTCGAGATCGATTGGCAAGGAGCGGCGCAGGTGCGCCGGCGCTTCCCCGACAGCATCGGAGTATTCGTGCTGCCGCCGTCGATCGCGGCGCTGGAGCAACGATTGCGGCTGCGCGGCCAGGACGCCGCCGAGGTGATCGCGGCCCGTTTGCAGGCGGCGCGCGAGGAAATCGCCCATGCCTGTGAATACGACTATGTTATGATCAACGACGACTTCGCTACCGCCGTGCAGGATCTGTGCGCGATCGTGCGCGCGGCGCGTTTGCGTACCGCACTGCAACTTTCCGTCCAATCCGGCCCGACGCAAAACTGAGAGAAAGAATCCCCATGGCTCGCATCACCGTCGAAGATTGCATGAGGATCATCCCGAATCGCTTCGAGCTCACGCTGGCGGCAACCTATCGCGCGCGCCAGCTCACCCAGGGCTCGACGCCCATGGTGGAAGCCAACCGCGACAAGCCCAGCGTCATTTCGCTGCGCGAGCTGGCACAGCACAAGTACGGTGCCGAAATTCTGGACAAGCCCCAGACCTGAGGATCGCGCCCCGGCCGCTTCGGGGCGTCGCGCACGGCACGTGGCGCCGTCCCGGGCCCGGTGAGCCGAATGCGCTAGATGGTTGAAGCCGCGACGCTGTTCCAGGAACTGTCCGGTTACCTCAAACCGGACGACGTCGCTCAACTCGAATCGGCTTACCAGTTCTCCGAGCAGGCCCACCAGGGGCAGTTCCGCGGCTCGGGCGAACCCTACATCTCCCATCCGCTGGCCGTCGCCAACATCCTGGCGAAGTGGCATCTCGATTCGCAAGCCCTGACCGCCGCGCTGCTGCACGACGTCATGGAGGACACCAACGTCTCCAAGTCGGATATCAGCCAGCGTTTCGGCAGACCGGTCGCGGAGCTGGTCGACGGGGTATCGAAGCTCGACAAGATCGAGTTCCAGACCCACGAGGACGCGCAGGCGGAGAATTTCCGCAAGATGCTGCTCGCCATGGCGCGCGACGTGCGCGTCATGCTCATCAAGCTCGCCGACCGGCTGCACAACATGCGCACGCTCGACGGCCTGCCCGAGGACAAGCGCAGGCGCATCGCACGCGAAACGCTGGAGATATACGCACCGATCGCCAATCGCCTGGGACTGAACAGCATCTACCAGGAGCTGGAGGATCTCTCCTTTCGCTATCTCTATCCACGCCGCTACCAGGTGCTGCTGAAGGCGGTGCGTGCGGCGCGCGGAAACCGGCGCGAGGTGGTCGGCAAGATCCGCGACGCGATCGAGCGGCGGCTCTCCGAAGCGGGCATCGAGGCAACCGTCACCGGGCGCGAGAAGAACCTGTACAGCATCTACAGCAAAATGCACGAGAAGCACCTTTCGTTCGCCAACGTGCATGACATCTACGGCGTGCGCGTGATCGTGAAGGACGTGTCCACCTGCTATCTCGCGCTCGGCATGCTGCACGGGCTGTACAAGCCCATCCCGGGCAAGTTCAAGGACTACATCGCCATCCCGAAAGCGAACGGCTACCAGTCCCTGCACACGACCTTGTTCGGTCCGTTCGGCATGCCGATCGAGGTGCAGGTCCGCACCCTGGAGATGCACAAGATCGCCGAGGCCGGAGTCGCTTCGCATTGGCTGTACAAGAGCTCGGATGCGTCGCTCTCCGAGCTGCAGAAGAAAACGCACCAGTGGCTGCAGAGCCTGATCGAGATCCAGTCCGAATCGGGCGACTCGGTCGAGTTCCTGGAGCATCTGAAAGTCGATCTGTTCCCGGACGAGGTCTACGTTTTCACGCCCAAGGGCCGCATCATGACGCTGCCGCGCGGGGCAACCGCGGTCGACTTCGCCTACGCGGTACATACCGACATCGGCAACCGCTGCGTGGCAGTCAAGGTCAACGACGATCTCATGCCGTTGCGCTCGGAGCTGCGCAACGGCGACCGGGTCGAGATCATCACCGCGGCGCACGCCAAGCCTAATCCCACCTGGCTCAACTACGTCGTCACCGGCAAAGCGCGCTCGCACATCCGGCACTTCCTGCGCACGATGCGCTTCCAGGAGTCGGTCCAGCTCGGCGAACGGCTGCTCAACCAGGCGCTCGGTGCATTGCACACGAGCCTGGCCGAGGTCGGCGAAGCGCCCTGGGAAAAGATGCTGAAGGAAACCGCCGCCAAGTCCTCCACCGAGATCCTCGCCGACATCGGTCTGGGCAAGCGGCTTGCGGTGGTGGTCGCGCGCCAGTTGCTCGCGCAAGGCGGCGCCGACGGCGAGCCGGTGGACCTGAGGCCTTCCGGGCCGGTGGTGATCCGGGGCTCCGAGGGCATGGCCGTGCAACTGGCGAAGTGCTGCCGCCCCATTCCGGGCGATCCCATCATCGGCATGATCACCAAGGGTCACGGCATGGTGGTGCACACCCACGACTGTCCGGTGCTCGCCAAGATGCGGCTGGATCCCGAAAAGCTGCTGGACATCGAGTGGTCGCCCGAGACCAAGAAGCTGTTCGACGTGAGCATCAAGACCGTGGTCGCCAATCAGCGTGGGGTGCTGGCGAAGGTCGCGGCGGCGATCGCGGAGGCGGGCTCGAACATTGAGAACGTCGCGATGGACCCGGAGGACGGCAGCCAGTACACCACCATGCACTTCACGCTGCAGGTCGGTAACCGCCACCATCTGGCCCGTATTCTGCGAAGCCTGCGCCGCGTCCCCGAGGTGTTGCGCATCGCCCGGGTCAAGGGCTGAACGAGGCGATTCGACCCGGCGCTCGATCGTTGCGCCTGGGTCGGGCGGCACCGCTACGAGGAGATCCGGCAGCGTGACTGCCGGATCTTCAATGCGGCACGATCTTCATGCGCTCCTGGATCACGGCAGGCGTTCCGCGCACGCCATGAACATGAATCGGATGCTGAAACGTCTGCGCGCCGAAAGCCTCCTTGTCGGCCATCTGCTCCAGCTGCTGCGAACACAACAGGCTCTCGCGCGCCCGATCGGAGCGGAACAACTCGATGCAAAGGGCGAGCCGCGCCGGCGAGATGCGTGGATCGAGTGCCACCGCTCGCTCGAAGGCGGGCAACGCTCCGGGCCGCCCCAACGCATCGAGGCTGACCCCGCGGTAGTACCACGCGCGCGCTGCGCCCTCGTTTGCCTGCAACCAGTAATCGGTCGCGCGCAGCAGGCGCTGCCAGTTGCGTGCTTCGTGCAATCGTTCCGCGAGCAACCGAAAGTGCTCGTCCATGACGGCAGGCTCGGCCGAAACGATGCGTTCTTCCAGGCCAGGATGCGAATCGAGGTATTCCGTGGGGCGCGCGCCGAAGCGATCGATCATGGTGCGGAAAAGTCGCAGCGTGCTATCCGGGTGAAACTTCGCCTGCGACAGCAGCGCCGTTCCGACTTTATCGGCTTCGATTTCCTGCTGTCGGCTGAAGGCCGAATCGAGCGCGAGAAACACCTGTCGGGCCGCCAACTCGCCGCTAGCAACGCTGCCTGATTCGACCGCCACCTCGCGCCCTGCCGCAACGCCCACCCGAGCGTGCTGCCGCGCTTTCTGCGCGGCAATGAAGCCATGTCGTTTCGAGATATGCGCAAGCTCGTGTCCGATCAGTGCAGCGGTCAATCCTTCGTCGTCGCCGATCACGTTCAGCATCGAGGTCGTGACGACCACGGTGGGCGGCCGGGCGATGGCGAGCGCATTGACCGTGCGGCTTGCCACGATCCTCAAGTCGGCCCGCACGCCGGCGATGCTTTCTATCTTCTTGTATACGTCCAGAAGGGTGCGCAGATCGCCGACCCGCGCCTGCTCGACTGACTTCACCCCCTGCAGCGGGATCTGCTGGTTCGCATCCGCCACGATCGTCTGCGCGACCAGGTCCTGCACGCGCCAGGTTTGCGCATGGGCGGACCGTATCGACACCCACCCGAGGGCGATCGCGATGACGCAAAGGCACGCGATATGGGCCGCGGCAAGGCGCTTGCCAACGCTTGCGCGAGCCGGCGCTCGATTCATACTGCTCGTCCTTCTACAACGCACGAGCCCGGACCACCGGTCCGGGCTCGGACTGCCATGCGACTGGAATAGCACTACAGCTTGAAGCGCGCAACCCGGCTCTGCAGCCCGCTGGCAAGGCGCTCGAGGGTCGTTGCGGAATCCGCGTTGTGATGCGCAGCCGCGCCGCTTTCCTCGGTCATCTGTGCGATGCGCTCGACGTTGCGCGCGATGTCGCTGCTCGCCGCCTGCTGCTCGCGGGTGGCCGAAGCGATCGCGTTGACGCTTTGCACCGCTTCCATCGTCTGCGCGTTGATCTTCTCCAGCGCGGCCGCGGCCTCGTCGGCGAGCTTCACGCCCTGAACGACCTTGTCGCCGCCCGCCTGCATGGTCTCCACCACGCTGGAGGTCTCGCGCTGGATCGCCTCGATCATCGAGCCGATCTCGGAAGTAGCCGAACCGGTGCGCTCCGCGAGCTTGCGCACCTCGTCGGCCACCACCGCGAAGCCGCGGCCCTGCTCACCGGCGCGCGCGGCTTCGATCGCCGCGTTCAGCGCGAGCAGGTTGGTCTGGTCGGCGATGTCCTTGATGACCCTGACGATGGTGCTGATCTCGGCCGAGCGGCGATTGAGCGTCTCGACCAGCTGCGAGCCGTGCTTCACCGATTGCGCGATGCTGTTCATTTCGCTGCTCGCCGCACGCACGATGGATTCGCCTTCGCGGGCGAGCGCACTGGACTTGTCGGCAATGGCGGCGGCTTCCTGCGCATGCTCCGCGACCTGGGCGATGCTGACGGTCATTTCCTCGATCGCCGCGGCGGTCGAGCTGGTCGCCTCGGTGCGGGACTGCGCCCGCGAGATGCTGTCGCCGGCGCCGGCGGCCAATACGCCTGCGGAAGCGGATACTTCCGAGGCGCTTTGCGCCACGTCGCCGATCATGCTGCGCAGCTCTTCCTGCATCCTCGCCAGCGCCTGCAGCAGCAAGCCAACTTCATCCTTGCTCTTCGCTTCGATCGCACTGTCGAGACTGCCCTCGGAAATGCTCTGGGCAACCGAAACCGCCGCTGCCAGAGGTCGGGTGAGCGAGCGCACGATCCACCAGGCGAACAACGCGCCGACGACAGTCGCCAATGCGCCCAGGGCGAGCATCGTCCAGCGCGCCCGTGCGATCGCGGCCACCTGCTCGGCGCCGCTCGACTCCACCCGATCGGTATTGGCGGCGACCAATTCCCGAACGGACTTCGACAAGGCCGAGAAGCGCGGCTGCAGCATCTGGTGCACGGCCGCCTCGCCCTGCACGACTTTTCCGGTCTCGGCGAATTCCATGACCTGGGCGAGGCCCTCGACATAGGCCTTGCGTTGCTTCTCCATCGTGTCGAGCCTCGCCTTGCCGGCTTCGTCCTTGGCCAGTACCACCAGTTGGCCCATCGCCTGGTCCATGGCCTTGCGTGCCTCGGCATCCCGCTCGATCAAGATCGTGAAGGGCGTCTGCTCGGTCTTCTGCAACGTCTGCAGCGCGACGATGAAGGTCGCGCGCGCCGCGTCTGCCACGCGATGCGCGGCCTGCGACTTGCGCCAGTCCTCGTTGATGATGCGGTCGGCCATCGCGCCGATGCGGCTCATGCCCGCCACGCCGAGCACCGACACGGCACAAAGAGAAACGAGCACCACGCCGAAGCCGATGCCCAGCCGTATGCCCAGAGTCATGTTGCGAAAGATCGTCACGCGGGTCCCTCCAAGAGTATTGCTGAAGCCCTGGCCACGGTGCAGGGTGCCTGTCGTGCCCCACTATCGGCGCAGCCGGACGATTCTTGAGCCGCGACGGCGCCGTCCGGCTCGGGCAGTGGCGATGGATTCGCACGAACAGGGGGGTAACCCGGATATTTCACCAGGCCGGCCCGAATCGTAACCAATGCTTTGCGTAATGCAGTGATTGAGCGCGTGGTCGCCCGATTACGATTTCATCCGGGTTAAGGTCGGCAAGCGCCGTGCCGATACTTCTCCCGCCAGGGGATCCGGAAGCAGCGATCCTCTCCAGTCCCATTACATGCAGCGCCACGGGAAACGCAACGCCATGTCCGAACTTCTCAAGAGCGTCGATGGACGCACCCGTCTCGCCGGGACCAACAAGCTGGAGATCCTGTTGTTCACGCTCGGCCGCGATACCGAGACCGGACGCAGGGAGACCTTCGGCATCAACGTCTTCAAGGTTCGCGAGGTGATGCGGGCCCCGGCGATCACGCGCGCCCCCGACATGCCGCCGGCAGTCGAAGGCATGGTGAGCCTGCGCGGCACGCTGGTACCGGTGGTCGATCTGGCCAAGTACGCGAAGCTCGCGACCGAGGCCACGGGCAAGGTGATGATCGTCACCGAATACAACGGCTGCACCCAGGGCTTCCTCGCCGAGGCGGTCGATACGATCCTGCGCATCGACTGGTCGGCCATGCGAGTGCCCCCGGAGATGCTCACGCACCGGACGGGAGGGCTGGTCACGGCCGTGACCGAGCTGCCCGACGCGCGTCTGGTGATGATGATGGACGTGGAGCGCGTGCTTGCCGATACCACCGACCATTCGATAGCCGACCTGATGTACCGCGACATCGTGCCGCTCGGCGTAGCGGACCGGACGGTGTTGTTCGCCGACGACTCGACGATCGCGCGCCGCCAGATCACCCACACGCTGCAGGCGATGGACGTGCGCCAGATCGAGGCGCACAACGGACGCCAGGCGTGGGACGAGCTCGAGCGCATCGCGGACCACGCGGCCAGCACCGGCAAGCCCATCACCCACTTCGTGCAAGTCGTGCTGACCGATGTCGAAATGCCAGAAATGGACGGCTACATGCTCACGCGCAAGATCAAGAACGACCAGCGCTTCTCCGGCATACCGGTGATCATGCACTCGTCGCTGTCCGGCAAATCGAATCACCAGATGGGCAAATCGGTCGGCGTCGACGAATACGTGTCCAAGTTCGAACCGCAACGGCTGGCCGATACGCTGAGCCGCTTGCTGGCCTAGGAACCGCCTCATGCAATCAGTCGAAACCTCGAATAACGCGACCCCCGGCAGGGGCCTGCTCGATACGGTCGACGAGCATACGCAGTTCGCCGGATCGAATTGCATGGAGATCCTGCTGTTCTCGCTCGGCGGCGGCGAGATCTTCGGCATCAACGTGTGCAAGGTGCGCGAAGTGACCCTCACCCCGAAGATCACGCGCACCCCGCATATGCCGGCCTGGGTTCAGGGCGTGATCTCGCTGCGCGGCAGCGTCATTCCCGTCATCGACCTCGCGCGCGTGCTCGGCGTCGAGGCCACCTCGGCAAGCCGTTGCAGCACCTTGATGGTGGCCGAGTTCTGCGGCCGCAGCCAGGGCTTCCTGGTCGACAGCGTCGATCGCATCACCCGCGTCACCTGGGACCAGGTGAAATCGCCCGACCCGGCACTGACCGGCGCCGACGGCATGGTGACGGCGATCACGCGGCTGCCCGACGGCCGCCTGGTGTCGATTCTCGATGTCGAACAGGTGCTCGCCACCTCCTTCGGCGAGCCGGCCATCCCGGAAATCGAGCCGATCGAAAACGGCCACGACCTGAACGTGCTGTTCGTGGACGACTCGCCGCTCGCCCGGCGCGAGATCACCAGCGTGCTGGACAAGCTCGGCGTGCGCTATCAGCAGGCCACCAACGGGCGCGAGGCGTGGGAGAAATTACAGACGATGGCCGGCCAGGCGCAAGCCGAAGGCACTGCGCTGAACGAGCGCGTGCGCCTGGTGCTCACCGATGCCGAAATGCCGGAAATGGACGGCTACGTCCTCGCCCGCAACATCAAGGCCGACCGGCGCTTCTCCGGCATTGCGGTGGTCATGCACACGTCGCTCTCGTCGCGCAGCAGCAGCGCCGTCGGCCGCAGCGCGGATGTGGACGCCTACATCACGAAGTTCGAACCGATCGCCCTGGCCGCGACCTTGCGCCCGCTGCTGCGCGCACGCGCCAGCGCCAGTCTGGCTTGCGCCTCATAGCAACGGAAAGGATCCCCCCGATGGCACAGAGCAATCTCAAATTCCTGGTGGTCGACGATTTCGCGACCATGCGCCGGATCATTCGCAACCTTCTGAAAGAGCTCGGATTCGGCAACGTCGACGAGGCCGAGGACGGGGTCGACGCACTGCAGAAGCTGCGCAACGAGCGGTTCGATTTCGTGATCTCGGACTGGAACATGCCGAACATGACGGGCATCGACCTGCTGCGCAACATCCGCGCCGACGATCAATTGAAGGCGCTGCCGGTGCTGATGGTCACGGCGGAGGCAAAGAAGGAAAACATCATCGCAGCCGCCCAGGCGGGCGCCAGCGGCTACGTGGTGAAACCCTTCACGGCCGTCACACTGGACGAAAAACTGAAGAAGATCTTCCAGACGATGAACCGCGAAGGGGCGGCGGCATGAGCGCCGTTCTCGCCAACGATTCGGACGATCTGGAAGCACTGTTCGACAGCATTGCCACCGAGCACAAGAATGCCCAGGCCGCGAAGGCCGCCTCGCAATCCAGCGTAACGCCCCTGGCGCCGTCGCCTGTGAACGCGCCGGTCCAATCGCAAGGCGGCGACGGCGCGCTGCTCACCAAGCTTGGTCAGCTGACGCGCACGTTGCACGAAAGCCTGCGCGACCTGGGCTACGACCGACTGGTGGAGCAGGCCGCCTCCTCGATCCCCGATGCGCGCGAACGCCTGACCTACGTCGCCACCATGACCGAGCGCGCCGCCGAGCGCGTGCTCAACGCCACCGATGCCGCCCGCCCTTTGCAGGACCAGATGAGCAGCAGCGCGACGCAGCTCGCCGCCGACTGGCGCAAGGTCTACGCCGGCGAAATGAACGTCGAGCAGTTCAAGTCGCTCGCCGGCTCGACCGTCGCCTTTCTCGAGGGCGTGCCCGAGCAAACCAAGGCCACCAACACGCAGCTGATGGAAATCGTGATGGCGCAGGACTTCCAGGACCTGACCGGCCAGGTGATCAAGCGCATCAATGAGCTCGCCCACCACTTCGAACAACAGCTGCTGAAGCTCCTGATCGAGAGCACTCCCGAAGGTCAGCGCCCGCCCGGATCGGAAGGACTTCTGAACGGCCCGGTGGTGAATCCGGATCGCGCCGGCGATGTCGCCCATACCCAGGCGCAGGTGGACGATCTGCTGGAGAGCCTGGGCTTCTAGCATAGGAAGGCACGGAATCAAGCCATGAGCGACTTTGCCGGCAACGAAGAGCTGCTGCAGGACTTTCTCACCGAGGCGAACGAGCTGCTTGCCGATCTCGACAATCGGCTGGTGGACCTGGAAAAGTCGCCCGACGAGGCAGCGCTGCTGAACGCGGTGTTCCGCAACTTCCACACCATCAAGGGCGGAGCTGGCTTTCTCGGCGCCACCGAGCTGGTGAAGCTGTGCCACCTGACCGAGAACCTGTTCGATCGGCTGCGCAACGGACAGCTCGCGCTCGACCCGGTGCTCATGGACGTGATCCTCGCCGCGACGGCCGAAGTGCGCACGATGTTCGACAGCCTCGCGACGCTACGCCAGCCCGCACCCGCACCCGCCAAGCTGCTCGCGGCGCTCGAATCTGCAATCGAGGGCGAGCGCGCGACGCCTGCTGCCGCGCAGGCCGCGGAAGCGGTGCCGCCGCAGTCACAGACCGAAAAGCCGGCGGCGAAATCCTCCGGTCCCGACTGGGAAGCCTTACTCGCGAGCCTCGCCTGCACGCCGAGCCCGGCGTCCGCGACGGCACCCCAGCCGGCGCCCGCAGTGGCCGCGGTCGTGGAAATACCGCGATCGGCGTCCGCGCCCGCAGTTACAGTCGCAACGGCAGCCGCGACGATGGACAGCGCCACCGCGACAAAAGACACTACGGCGGTGCCAACAGACACCGCTGCCGCGACCACAGGCACCACCGCTGCCGCGAGCGCCGAAGCCCAGCCCGCCTATCCCAGCTACGGCAGGCGGCGCACGGACGATCCGATGGTCGACGGCATGCGCGCCGGCCGGCGCGAGAGCGACAAGGTCGTCATCGCCAAGGATGCAACCATCCGCATCGACACGGCGCGCCTGGACCAGGTGCTCAATCTTTCCGGCGAGATCGGACTGACCAAGAACCGGCTCACGTGCCTGCGCGCCGAGCTGATGTCGGGCAAGTCCGAACCGCACACCATGCGCGCACTGGACGAAGCGATCGGCCAGCTCGACCTGCTGGTCGGCGACCTGCAGAACGCGGTGATGAAAACGCGCATGCAGCCGGTGGGACGCCTGTTCCAGAAGTATCCGCGCCTGATGCGCGACCTGGCGCGTCAGCTCGGCAAGGAGGTGGATCTGCGCTTGAGCGGCGAGGAGACCGAGCTCGACCGTACCATGATCGAGGAGCTGTCCGACCCGCTGGTGCACCTGGTGCGCAATGCCGTGGATCACGGCATGGAGCCGCCGCAGGAGCGGCGTGCGGCTGGCAAGCCCGAGAAGGGCACGGTGGTGCTGTCCGCGCAGCAATCGGGCGACCACATCACCATCCAGATCTGCGACGACGGGCGCGGCATCCGTGCCGAAGTCCTGCGCCGCAAGGCGATCGAGAAAGGGCTGCTCGATCCCGAGACCGTGCACGCCATGGACGATCGGCAGGCGCTGCAGCTCGTCTTCCTGCCCGGGTTCTCGACCAAGGACGAGGTCTCGAGCGTGTCCGGGCGCGGTGTGGGCATGGACGTGGTCAAGACCAACATCCAGAAGCTCAACGGCCGCATCGACATCTCGTCGACCCCGGGCACGGGCACGACCATTTCGATCTCGTTGCCCCTGACGCTGGCGATCCTGCCCGTGCTGGTCGTGCGCCTGGGCGAACAGCCGTTCGCACTGCCGCTGTCGATGGTGCGCGAGATCCTGCGTCTGGACCCGCAGCAGATCCAGTCGGTCGGCGGCAAGGCGAGCGTGGTCATTCGCGACGAAGTGCTGCCGGTGCGCTCGCTCGCGTCCATGCTCGGCATGGCATCCGTATCGGCGCCGGCCTACGGCGTGCTGCTGCAGACCGCAGCCACGACCCTGGTTTTGGCGGTGGACGGCTTCGTCGGCCGCGACGACGTCGTCATCAAGCCGCTCGAAGGCGTCAAGCCCAAGGGCATCGCCGGCGCCACGCTCTCGGGCGATGGCTCGGTGGTCCTGGTGCTCGACATGGAGACACTGTTCCAGGATGCGCCGGCCGAGCGCCGCAGCCGCCTGCTCGCGCTGGCCGCCTGATTCCCAGACGATATTTCTCCTCCTCTCATGAGGAGGGGAAACGCAACCCGCCTCCGTGTGAGCGGAGGGGAGAGCCGGGGAGAGATCCGACGAGGAAAAAAGGGCCAGGCTCGGATTACCAGCGCCGCGGTGGCCGGTCGGAAACCGAGACGGTGTTACTTGATCTGGAACAGCTTGCTGAAGTTCGCGATGTCGAGCACTTGCCTCACCGCGCCGCGGCAGTTCGTGATGGCGATGCGCTTGTTGCTGGCGCCGGCACGCTCCTTCAGGATCAGCAGCATGCCCAGCGCCGAGCTGTCGAGGTACTCGACGCCGCCCATGTCGATGTGCAGCTCGTTCACCTCGGAGGCGCCAAGCGGCGCTTCATAGCTCGTCTTGAACTCGCGATGCGAGCCGAAATCGAACCGGCCTCGCAGCTGAATTCTCGCCACACCGCCATCGGTTAGAACGAAGGTCTGCATGTTCTTGTCCGCGCTGATCGTCAATGGCCCAATTTACGGCCGTGCCTGGCCGGACTTGATGGTCGCTTTCGGCCGCTTGCCGCCGTTGGCATACCAGAGCACGCGCTTGGGGATGTCGGCCAGTGCAACCACTTCGTCCACTACACCGAGAGCGATCGCTTCCTTGGGCATGCCGAAGACGACGCAGCTCCCCTCGTCCTGGGCGATCGTGATCGCGCCGGCGCGCTTGAGCGCCGCCATTCCCGCCGCCCCGTCCTTGCCCATGCCCGTGAGCAGCACGGCGATCGCATCCTGTCCCGCCCACTTGGCCGCCGAGTGGAACAGCATGTCCACCGAAGGCCGGTAGCGATTGACCGCCGGCGCGGGCGTAAGCCGGGTGAAGTACCCGGAACAATCGCGCACCAGGGTCAGGTGCGAATGCCCGGGAGCGATATAGGCATGGCCCGGCGCGACACGTTCCGCGCCCCGCGCCTCGTGCACGACGAGCGCGCTCGCCGCGTTCAGCCGCTGTGCGAACGAGCGGGTGAAGATCTCCGGCATGTGCTGCGCGATCAGGACCGGCGGACAGTCCGCCGGCAGCTGCGACAGCAGCGACTTGATCGCATCCGTCCCGCCGGTGGACGCCCCGACGATGAGCAGTCGCTGCAGCGATGCGCTCATCCGCGCTCGACGCTCGCAGCCCGGCCCGCCAGCGGCGCGTAGACCGTCCTCCCGAGCGAGCGGAACAGATCGGTGCAGTGGAAAAGCCCCTCGGAATGGCCCACGAACAGCAGCCCCTCGGCGCGCAGCAGGGGCAGGAAGCGCTCGATGATGCGCCGCTGCGTGGCTCGATCGAAGTAGATGAGCACGTTACGGCAAAAGACCGCATCGCACGGCACGTTCAGCGGCCACTGCGCGCTCAGCAGGTTCACGCGCTGAAAGCTCACGAGACTGCGCAACTCGGGCCGGATGCGCAGTTGCGCGCCGTCGTGCGACGCTTTCACGAAGTAGCGGCGAAGGCGCTCGGCGTCGAGCTTCTTGACGCGTTCGAGGGCGTAAAGGCCCTGCTCGGCCTTGCGCAGCGCCGTCGTGTCCACATCGCTCGCAATGACCTCGCACGGCGGCGTCCAGGAAGAGAACGCCTCGACCATGGTCATGGCGATCGAATACGGCTCTTCTCCGGTGGACGAGGCGGCGCACCAGATGCGGACCCGCCGCCCGAGCGCCCAGGTGCGCAGGCGTTCGCGCAACAGGTCGAAATGGTGCGCTTCGCGAAAGAATGCCGTGAGGTTGGTGGTGAGCGCGTTGGTGAATTCGTTGCACTCGGCGCCGCGATCGGCCTCCACCAGATCGAGGTAGCTGCGGAAGCACTCGAGCTTCAGCGCACGCAGGCGCCGGACAAGACGGCTGTAGACCATCTCCTGCTTATGGTCACCGAGGGCGATCCCTGCCCGCTCGTGGATGAGCCGGCGCACGCGCTCGAAATCGGCGAACGTGAACAGGAACTCGCGCGGCGCTGGCCGCTGCTCGGCGGGTAGCATCGACTGCCTAGCCCGGGCTAGCCTGCGGCGCGTCAGTCGGCGCCGGCGTCGGCGTGCAGGGCGGCGTTGGCGGCCAGCTCCGGGCTGGAGCCGATCTCGGTCAGTATCTCGGTGACCTGGCGCACGGCGCCGGCGCTGCGCGCCAGCGTCAGCCCGA
The DNA here is from genome assembly GCA_009377585.1 of Betaproteobacteria bacterium. Classification (NCBI taxonomy): domain Bacteria; kingdom Pseudomonadati; phylum Pseudomonadota; class Betaproteobacteria; species Betaproteobacteria bacterium. Next base: position 2,034 of record WHTS01000057.1, on the reverse strand, counting down.
CCTCCTCCACCAGCAGCGCGCCGGCTTCGACCTTGTGGACCGTATCGCTCAGCAGTGCATGCAGCTCGCGGGTGGCCGATTCGCTCCGGTTGAGCAGGGTGCGAATCTCGGCCGCCACCAGCGCGATGTCATAGCGGCCCTGATCTTCGCGGCTCGCTTCCAGCGCGGCATTGAGCGCGACCAGGTTGGAATCGAGCGCAACGCCCTCGATGATGCCCAGCACCTGGGAGATGCGCTGAGAGCTGTCGTTGCACAGCCGGGCGAGCTTGCGGTTGTCATCGCCGATCAGGCGCGACACGTCGCCAATCGAATCGACTGCACGCCGGATCTCGGCCATGGTGTGCTCGAATCCGGCGTTGCGTACACTCTGCGGCGCACCGCCGCCGCCGAACTGCGCGAAATAGACATTGCCCACGCGCTGCGCATTGTTCATCTGACTGACCTTGCAGGAAACAGGAACGACACCGACGTCCCTCACGGACAACCCCTATTGCGGCACCCGCGGCGCCAACCTTGAGTTGGCACTGGATGCGCGACTGCGACCAGCGCATCACTCGGCTCGGTTCGCCTCGCTGGTGCGCAACCAGGATGTGACATCCAGCACTCGATGCCGCGAATCTCCGCCACTTGGCGCAGGTCGATCGCGCATTGCTTGCCGCCGGCATGGACCACCAGGACTGCGTCGTCTCGACTGAAACTCATGCAAATCTCTCAGCGTTCGGGCGCGCCTCGATCGAACGGACCTGCCGAGGCTTGGTCCGGGCCGCCTCCCTGCCGCGATCCAGGCTGTGAACAGAGGTGGTATCCGCCTCCTGCTACGAAGGCTCGTCGGCGCGCCGGCGTGGCAAAAAGACCTTTTGGCGCGCGCCGCGGCGAGGCCGGGTCTATTGCGACCGGGAACGGCGAAACTTGACGCAAGCGTCGGCGCTCGTCGGCTGAGCGCAGCGCGACTGCCGTTGCCTGCCCGACGCGCTTTTTCTACTTATGGCAAACTTGCCGCGCCCCACACACAATAGCGGAGCTCGCATGCCTTCCTTCCGGAGGGCAGGGTGGATATTCCCCTTTCGCCCGTTCTCAGCCTTGAGTCCGTTGCGCCCTGCGCGCATCGCACTGGCTGCGGGCGCGCTGTTCTCTGCGCTCGTGCTGATGTTCGCCGGGCTGCTGCTGTGGTACGAGCGCGCCGAGGAGCTGCGCTACGCGCAGCGCGACATCACCAACTTGAGCCGCACCTTGTCGGAGCAGCTGTCGCAGACGCTCGACACCATCGATCTGGGTCTCAAGGCGGGCTTGAGCCAGATGCAGGAGCTCAACGCGCACAGCGCCGACAACAGGCACAACGACCGGGTCTTGCGTGCGCACGCCAATGCGCTCGCATCGGTCACCGCGATCGGCCTCTACAGTCGTCACGGCGAGCCCCTTGCCGCATCGAGCGCCGAACTGGGCCGGCTGCCGCGAACCCTGGCCGGAACCGAATCGCTCGCCGCGCACGCGTCCGGCAAGGCCATCGGTATGCACGTATCCGCCCCGAATCGTTTCGGGCCGAACGCGAACTGGCACATCGTGCTGTCGCGCGCGATGATCGGCTCGGAAGGCAAGTTCCGAGGCGTCATCGCCGCGATTTTCGACCTGCGCACGCTCGCCGACGCCTATCGTTCGATCGACCTCGGCGCCCACGGCTCCGTCGTGCTGCTCGACTGGAACGGAACGCTGCTCGCTGCCTATCCCTGGCGCGAAGAGCTGATTGCGAAGCCGTTCCTCGAGGTATCGGCAGCCGGCCCGAACGCCGAGGAGCTGAGCGACCTTCATATCCGGCGCAATCCCTTCGATGGCCGGCCCGTGGTCGCCGCCCACACGCCGTTGCGCGGTTATCCGCTGACCTTGAGCCTCATGGTAGACAAGACCACGGTGCTTGCGCCTTGGCGCCGGCAAGCCGCGATCGAAGGCACGGCCGCGCTCCTGATCAGCGCGCTCGCCCTCACGCTCGCGGTGCTGTTCGACCGGCACCTGCGGCGGCGCGAGGAATCGGTCGCGCAA
>WHTS01000056.1:17214-37442 GCA_009377585.1 Betaproteobacteria bacterium | reverse complement strand
AACGTTCGGCGTCAGATGATGCGCTTGCTCGCCTCTGGAAATACAAGTCAGATTCTGGCCTGCCCATTACGCAAGAGCGAGAAGCCATGGCTCCAATGGAGGACCTCCTGGAACCTCTCGTTGAGAAATCCGGAGCAAGTGTGCTCGCTTTAGTTTCTACGGGAGAGAATTTGCGCGAGTGGATCTTCTACTCCCGGGTGCGCGGGCTGAAGCCACACCGAGAAAGCATGAGTGCCCGCATCCCGGCGCCTGGGACCGCGGGTGCTGCTGGGGTTGCGGATGGAGGTGATCGTCTCGAGTACGCGCGCGGGCGCCGGCGATTCGGGCGTTCGCGCGTTTCGGTTACTCGTCCTTCATTCACGATCCATCCGCTTCGTCGTTACAGCCCCCGACGATCTCATGACGCCTTTTGCGCGGCGTATCCTTTGCGGTGAAAGTAGTTCGCGTTGAAGAAGGCGAGAATGAGGTCGCGATAGAGCGCCGGCGGATAGCGCGGCGGGTTGCCGGGTCCCGTGCAACTTGGCAGACACTCGATCGCGGATGCCGGGTTCGGGCTGTAGAAAAAGGCGATCGAGTAGCGGTCGCTGCCCGAATCGTTGAGCACACCGTGAGGCGTGGAGACGAACCGGTCGTTGGACCAGCGCTTCATGAGGTTGCCTAGGTTGACGAGCAACGTCCCCGGAATCACGGGCGGAGGCAGCCACTCGCCGCTCGGAAGCCGCACCGCCAGGCCTGGCACGTCCTCGCGCGCGAGCAAGGTGATGAACGAGTTGTCGGTGTGGGGCCCCTGGCCGAATTGCTCGTCGTCTTGGCTCTCCTGGGGCGGGTAATGGAGAAAGCGCAGATTGATGTGCGCCTCGTTATCGAACAGGGGCGCGAAGTGGCCGGTCGGCATGTCGAGGGCGCGGGCAAGCACAGGCAACATCTGCTCGCCCACGTGCTCGAGGGCTTTGAAGTACCGAATCATGGCAGCACGCATCTGCTCATGGCCCTCGGGCCATTGGTTTCGCCCGCGCAAGGGCGTTGCTCCCGCCATGACGTCCGGATGATCGGCGCTGCGGTCGTGGCTGATGAAGAAGCTCTCGTTGTAGTTCGGCCGGGTAGCCTTGTGAACCGTCGAAGCACGTTGCATGCTCTGGTTGACTGGCAGGTAGCCGATGTTGTTCTCGTTGATCTTGAGCCGCATCTTGTCTTCGAGCGGCTGCGCATGGAATTCCCGCGAGGCCGCGAACGCATCGTCGATAATGGCCTGCGGCACGCCGTGGCCGGCCAGGTAGAAAAAGCCGACATGCTCGCAGGCATGGCGGACCTGTGCCGCCACAGCATCGAGTCCGGCGGGTTCCTCTCGGAACGCGGGCCCGAAGTCGATCACTGGAATCGACCGCGTCGCCTCCTCGACACTCGTCACCGCCATCGCCTTGAAGATATTCATCGCGTCACCGGACAGACATGGAATCGAGATCGGCGATAGTCTGCTCTCGATGCCGGGCTATCGGCAAGCCTCATGAACGCTTGTAAGTCGAATCCGCGCGATAGCCCAGGAAGGGGGACTCGAGCCATTCGCCGGCTGTTTCGCCGTGTTGGCCGATCGCAAGTTGCGCGTCAGGCGACCCTGATCGAAACGCTCCGTCGCCAGCGCTGGTTGCCTCTATCGGAGGCGAATGCACGGCAGGCGCACGCGCGACAGACATGATGACGGAACCGAGGCTGCGAACGGGCCTTGAGATGCAGGCAGGCCCGCCGGCGCGGCAGCACCGGCGGGCCGAGCGACGTCAGTCGAGCTCGCGATGCACGAACTCGACGATCTTGTCGATGCAGGCGATCGAGGCGGCCGACTTCGGATCCTTCTTGACGAACGCTTCTCCCACGCCCTCGAAGAATTGCTGCTCTACGCGGCCACCCGCCTTGCGGTAAGCCGCGACGAAGTTGTCGAGATAAGGGCGCGGGTGCGCGATGTCCGCGGTGCCCTGCAGATAGATGACCGGCGGCATCGAGCCCTTTTCGCCGCGCTCGAGCGCACGCGCCACCGCACCGTCGGCCATGGCTTGCTCGCTGCCCCAGTATTGCTCGTGGGCCTCGATCCAGCGTTCGGCGAGCTCGGCGCCCGGCTTGGATGTGCCCTTGAGCCCCTTCGCGTACTCATAGCGGCCGAGCGGATCGATTACCGGCCAGCACAGGATCACGCATTGCACAGCGGCATCGATTCCGGCCTTGCCGGCCAAGGGTATCGACGCGTAGCGCGGATCGGCATGGCGAAATGCGCCCATCATGACCTGCTGGCCACCGCTGGAGATGCCCATCACGCCGATGCGATCGGCGCGAGCCTTCCAATCGCCGGCCCGCGACTTGAGCCACCGAATCGCGTAGTTGATGTCCGCAGGAGCGCCGTCGTGGCCGGCATCGGGCGGCTGGCGGAAATCCAGCGCAGCGACCACCACGCCGCTTCGAGCGAGTGGATCGTTGATCGGGGTGTCGTCGGTCCGGTCGCCGCGGGTCCAGGCACCGCCGTGCACATCCACGACGATCGGGAAAGGTCCTTCGCCCCGCGGCTTGAACAGGCGCATGAGCAGAGGCTTGGCGCCGTGCCGAAGGTATTCGACGTCCTCGACATCGATCTCGTAACGCGACAGTACGCTGGCCATGAGTGTGCTCCTCCAGGAAACGGCGATCGGCTGCATGCGCCCGCCCGGGCGCAGCTTCCGGAGCCGCGGCGCGTCCGCGCTACGTCCTCGTAAGAGTAATGGATTGAGGGATGCTTGTGCGCGGTTGCCGGCGCTTCGTTCCGATCGACGCTTGCGACTCGCCTGCCCACAGTCGACGCAGGCCAAGCTGCAGCGAGCAATGCAGAACATCCGGCTGATCGCGTAGGCGATCAGCGAGACCTTCGCTCGACTGCGTGATGGTTTTCCTGCACGGCGTTCCGTCGAGTGTCTTTCTGTCCAAAATATTTACAGATATCAACGACAAACTCGCGATTGCCGGCATCCGTATTGCATACTGAATCGCAAAGGAGCGGTGCCTGGAGCCCGCGACGCTCGGCCTCTTGGGCCTCGGCCTTCCCGGGCTCGCCGCCGCCCGCCGCCGGCGCACGGCGTAACGCACTCGCTCCGAATCCTCCGGCGACTCCACGAATCGCGGCCGAATCGGTCGCGATTCGTTTTCGTGCCTACCTGCATCGCGCCCGTCGCCGCTTCCTTCGTCGTGTCGCCCCTTTCCTCTTCCTGATCCGTGCGCCTGCCCGGGCGGCCGGGACGCTGTGCTACGCTTCTTCCGAACCTCCGGAGGACGCGATGCCGAAGTTCTGTGCGAACCTCACGCTGCTTTTCAACGAAGCGTCGTTTCTCGATCGATTCGAGCTGGCGGCGAAGGAAGGCTTCGAAGGCGTGGAATACCTGTTTCCTTACGCCTATCCGAAAGCGCAGCTCGCCGAAAAGCTCGCCGCCCATGAGCTGCAGCAGATTCTGCACAACATGCCCGCGGGCGATTGGGAACAGGGCAGCCGTGGCATCGCCTGCCTGCCCGATCGCGTCGGTGAATTCCAGGACGGCGTCGGCCAAACGATCGAATACGCCACGGCGCTGCGCTGCAAGCAGGTGAACTGCCTGGCCGGCATCGCGCCGGTGGGTGCCGACCCGGAGCGCTGCAGGCGTACCTTCGTCGACAATCTCGCGTTCGCGGCGCCGAAGCTTCAAACCGCGGGCATCCGGCTCCTGTTCGACTTCGTCGACCGTATCGGCTATCGCGGCTGGATCGGCTGCGAGTACAAGCCGAAGACCACGACCGTCGCGGGCCTGGGCTGGATCCGCCCCCATTTGCCCAAGCGCTGAACGATGTTGCGGCCGATCCCATGACCTCGCAGTCGATCGCCGTCGATCCTTGCACCTTGTTGCGGCGAATGTTCGATGCGGCCGTTTCGGCCGCGCTGCCGGAGCATTGTTTGCCCGCGCACTTGCCCCGGCCCGGCTCCGGACGCACTATCGTCGTGGGCGCTGGCAAGGCGTCCGCCGCGATGGCCGCGGTGCTCGAGCAACATTGGCCGGACGAGCTCTCGGGGCTGGTCGCCACCCGCTACGGCCACGCGCTACCGTGCCGGCGCATCGAAATTGTCGAAGCGGCGCACCCGGTGCCCGATGCGGCCGGGCGCGCGGCCGCCGAGCGCATCCTTTCGCTCGTGAGCGGGCTCGATGCCGAGGATCTCGTCATTTGCCTGCTCTCAGGGGGCGGCTCGGCGCTGCTCACGCTGCCCGCGGAGGGCGTGAGCTTCGAGGACAAGCAGGCGGTCAATCGATCGTTGCTGCGCTCCGGGGCCAACATCGCCGAGATGAATTGCGTGCGCAAGCATCTTTCGCGCATCAAGGGCGGACGGCTCGCGGTCGCGGCGTACCCCGCGCGCGTGGCGAGCCTGCTGATCTCCGACGTGCCAGGCGATGATCCGGCCGTGATCGCTTCGGGACCGACAGTGGCCGATCCGACCACCTACGCCGATGCACGCGCGGTGCTGGAGAAGTACGCCATCGCGGCGCCTGCCGCGGTTGTTGCGCACCTGGAGCGCGCGGCGGACGAGACGCCCAAGCCGGGCGATCCACGCCTGCGCCGCGCCGAATGGGTGATGCTCGCAACGCCCGAGGATGCCCTCACCGCTGCCGCCGGCAGCGCGCGCGATGCCGGCGTGACCCCCGTCATTCTCGGCGACAGCATCGAAGGCGAAGCGCGCGAGGTGGCTCGCGTGATGGCGGCAATCGCACGCCAGGTCGTGCGCCACGGCGAGCCGGTGCCGGCGCCGTGCGTGCTCCTTTCCGGCGGCGAGACGACCGTGACCGTGCGCGGTAACGGCCGCGGCGGCCGCAATGCCGAGTTCCTGCTCGCACTCGCCCTTGCGCTCGACGGGGAAGCGAACGTGTACGCCCTGGCGGCCGACACCGACGGCATCGACGGCACCGAGGACAATGCCGGCTGCATGGCAACGCCGGACTCGCTCGCGCGCGCCCGCGCGCTCGGCCTGGATTCCAAGGCGATGCTGCAGGCGAACGACGGCTACACGCTCTTTGCCGCGATCGACGGTCTGGTCTCGACCGGGCCGACGCTCACCAACGTGAACGATTTCCGCGCGATCCTGGTTCTGCCGCAGGTGTAACAGCGCTAACGCTTTGTTGCACTTCCTGTGTGGTCATGCGCCGTGGCTTTGGCGTTAAATGGCATGCGTCAGTCGGCGAGCTTGCGGTAAGTGACCTGCCGCTCGCTCCCTCACCCCCAACCCCTCTCCCGGAGGGAGAGGGGAGCGCAGTGCGGAAAGCGGCTTGTCAGCCACTTTCCGAACGTTCGATAGGAAAGGAAGCTGCCATGAAGCTACGTTACATAGTCGGTGCAGTCGGAATCGCGTTGGCCTCGGCCGCCGTCGTGCCGGCCTATGCGGATGGGGGCGACCGGCATCGCCGTGCGGATCATCGCTGGTACGACCGGGGCGGCGATACTCGCGGCGTGCGGATCCACCGCGACGACGATCGCCGGCGCGTCACGACGCGCAGGGTGATCGTCGAGCGCCACCGCCCGCCGGTGCGGGTGGTGGAGCGCAAGGTCGTGGTCGAACGTCCCGTATACGTCGATCGGCCGGTGTACGTGGAACAGCCCCGATACGATAGCGGCTACGGCTATGACTATGGCTATGGTTACGACAACGCCGGATACGCTTACCCGCCGCAGTACCACTCGGATCAGCGCTCGGTGATCGGCACGGTGGGCGGCGCGGTCCTCGGCGCGGTGATCGGCAACCAGGTCGCCGACCGCCATAATCGGGCGGCAGCCACCGCGGTCGGGGCCGTCATCGGCGGGGTGCTCGGGAGCGGGTTCTAACGACGTGTGCCCGCCTGGCGGGCACACAAAGCTCCCCTCTCCCTCCGGGAGAGGGGTTGGGGGTGAGGGAAGTTGTAGGCATAGCGCATAATTTCCCTCACCCTCGATCCCTCTCCCGAAGGGAGAGGGAAGACAAGCGTAGCGATTGCGACAAACCTGTCCGGAAAGCGATCGACCGCTCGGCCCGCTTGCGCGCGTCGGCGGCTACACGCCTCAGCAACCGCGAAAGTTCGGCGCCCGCTTTTCCATGAACGCCTTCACACCTTCCTTCGAGTCCTCGGTCTCGCGGCACAGGTTCTGCGCGTAGGTCTCGTATTCCAGCCCGGCGCGCAGGTCGACCTCCTGGTTGTGGTAGATCGCGCGCTTGGCAAGACGAATCGCGATCGGCGGACCCGCAGCGATCTTGCCGGCAAGCTCGTAGGTTTTCGCCATCAGCGCCTCGGGCGCAGCAATCGAATTTACGATACCGAGCTTGTACGCCTCCTCGGCATCGATCACGTCGCCGGTGAAGATCAGCTCGCACGCTTTCGCAATGCCGACCACCCGCGGCAGGAAATAGCTGCCGCCCCAATCCGGATGCAGGCCGCGCTTGACGAACGCCTGCGAGAACTTGGCGGCGGTCGATGCGATCCGCATGTCGCACGCGAGCGCGAGATTCATGCCGGCACCCGCCGCCGGTCCGTTCACCGCCGCGATGATCGGTTTGGGGCAATCGCGCATGGCGAGGATGGTCCGGTCGCGGCTCGGCGCGATCTTGTCCTCGAACGAAGCCGCCCCGCCGGCACGATCGCGCTCGCTCATGGATTTCACGTCGCCGCCGGAACAGAATCCGCGCCCGGCGCCGGTGATCACCAGGACACGCACCTCTTGGTCGGCCGACGAGCGCAGGATGGCGTCGTGCAGGTCGTCGCGCAGCGAGTCGCCGAGCGCGTTCAAGCGATCCGGCCGGTTCAGGGTGAGCGTCGCGATCCGGTTCTGCACGTCGTAGAGCAAGCATTTATACGCCATGGCGATCCTCTGTCGTTCGATCGGTGGCCCGTCGCGTGAGGTCGCGCCGTGCAACGAAACCGAAGCGACGCATGGTCCTTAAGCGAACGGGGTCAGGAGCCCATAAGTCTATCGATCTCCTGCTCCGAGGGAAATCGTCCCGTGTCGTAGCGCGAGTACTTCAGCGCGCCGTCGACGGTGATGTCGAACTGGCCGGACTTTCCCGGCTGAAGGTCGATGCCGGAGACGCCTTTGGCCTGCAGCGCGTCCCTCACCCGGAGGGCGTGCGGCAGGTAGCCTCAGGCGCTGCAATATTGAATGAGCACGTTCATGCAAGTTCTCCTCTGTATCGAGTGCTGCTGGTTGCGACGCCGAAGCTCAGGAAGAGACGCCACGATACCAGCATGGTGGATTGCGCTATCGAACCGGCGCGGCATCTCTTCCCTCACCCCCAGCCCCTCTCCCGGGGGGAGAGGGGAGCGTCGGGCGGGCCGCTCATACGCGATTCGTCGGTGCGTGCGCGCGCTATGCTGATGCGCCGCCTCCGAGGCGGCCGTTGCTGCGCGCTATGGTAGAGCTTCCGTCGCTGCCCGCAAAGCGGCGACACGCGTCCTATAATCGCCGCTGCGGCGCGCGCGACACGCCTGCAACGCGCCGCATACGAACGGGAGGGGATCATGAGCGATACGATCGATGCAATCACGCTCGCAAGCTGGTTGCGCGATGGCGACGAGCTGGCGTTGATCGATGTGCGCGAAGCCGGTCAGTTCGGCGAAGGCCATCTGTTCTTCGCCACTTCGCTACCCTACAGCCGACTGGAGCTCGACGCAGGCCGGCTCATTCCGCGCCCGGGGACACGGATCGTCGCGCACGACGGCGGCGAAGACCGGCTTGCGCGGCTCGCCTGCGAGCGGTTACGCGCGCTGGGCTATGACAACGTGTTCGTGCTCGCGGGCGGAGCGCGCGCCTGGGTGGCTTCCGGGCGTCCGATCTACAAGGGCGTGAACCTGCCGAGCAAGACGTTCGGCGAGCTCGTCGAGCACGTCTACGAAACGCCGCGGGTCAGCGTGGCCGAGCTTCACGCGATGCTCGAGCGAGGCGACGACGTGGTGGTGCTCGACGGGCGTCCCTTCAGCGAATACAGCAAGATGAGCATTCCCACCGGGACCTGCTGCCCGAACGGCGAGCTACCCTATCGCGTCGATGCGATGGTCGCCAATCCGAACACGAAGATCGTCGTCAACTGCGCCGGGCGCACGCGCAGCATCCTGGGCGCCCAGACCTTGCGCAACTTCGGCGTGCCGAACCCGGTCTTCGCGCTGGAGAACGGCACCCAGGGCTGGTATCTCGCCGATCTGCCGCTCGACCGCGGCGCCGATCGCAAGTATCCGCCCATCGCGCCCGGCACCGATCTCTCCGCTTTGCAGGCCCGGGCGCAAGCGCTCGCCGAATGCCACGGCGTGGGCTACGTCGAGGCCGAAACGGTGGCGGGCTGGATTGCGGATGCAAGCCGCAGCGTGTTCCTGTGCGACGTGCGCACGCCCGAGGAGGTTGCGGCGGGCTCGATTCCGGGCGCGCAGCTTGCACCGGGCGGACAGCTGATCCAGTCGACGGATCAATATGTCGGCGTGCGCAATGCACGCATCGTCGTGTTCGATTCCGATCTGGTGCGCGCGCCCGTTTGTGCCAGCTGGCTTGCGCAGATGGGCCATGAGGTGCATGTCCTGCGCCAGGGTGCTGGAGCCAGGTTGAACGTGCCGTCCGGACCGCAACCGCGCCTTCCTGCCTTGCGCTCGCTGCCGCCCTCGGCGCTGTTGCCATTCTTGCGCAGTGGCTGTTTGCTCGATTTGCGCGCCAGCGCGGCATATCGCAAGTCGCATGTCGAGGGCGCCGTGTGGAGCATCCGGCCGGTGGCCGCTTACTTTGCCGCGGCCGACAAGCCGATCGCGCTGCTCGCGGACGATGCGCGCGTCGCCCAGCTTGCCGCCATCGACCTGCTCGACGCCGGTGCCACCGACGTGCGGGTCGTCGAAGGCGGCCTGTCGGCTTGCGAGGTGGCCGGCCTTGCCATGCTCGCCACGCCCGATCAACCCGCGGATTCCGAGCGGATCGACTTTCTCTTCTTCGTCCACGATCGCCATGAAGGCAACAAGGCCGCCGCGCGCGCCTACCTCGAATGGGAAACCGGATTGCTGGGCCAGCTCGACCAGCACGAGCGCGCGAGCTTCCGCTTGCCGGCAAGCACGCACTGTTAAGCGTTCGAAGCTCCCCTCTCCCCCCGGGAGAGGGGCTGGGGGTGAGGGATGTGGTGCGCACGGCGCATAATTTTCCCTCACCCTCGATCCCTCTCCCAAAGGGAGAGGGAAGACAAATTCAAACCTTCCAAGGTGGGCTGCCATGGCACTTCTCGATCGCATCGGAATCGACCTGAGCCGCAAGATTCGACTGGAAGAGGGCATCGAGCTCGCGGCGCGGCACGGCGTGCGCTTCATCGACGTGCAGTTGGACGCCGGCGAAAACGCGATGGAGCGCTTCGACGAAGCCCGGGCGTCTGCCGTACGTGCGGCCTGCCAACGCCACCGCATTGCGCTCGGCCTGCACACGTCTTCGGCGGTGAACGTCGCAGAGTACGCGCCGGTGATGGCCGACGCGGTCGACCGTTACCTGCACGCGTATCTCGATGCGTACCGCCTGCTGGATGCGCGCTGGGTCGTGATCCACGCCGGCTATCACTTCACCGACGACAAGGAAGTGCGCATGCAGGCGGGCCTGGAGCGCATCCGGCGCATCGTGGCCGCTGCCGAGCAGAGCGGGGCGATCCTGTATCTCGAGAATCTCAACAAGGAGCCACAGGCCGCCGAGGTGCATTACCTCGCGCACACGCTCGAGGAATGGCGCTACTACTACGAGCGGATCGATTCGCCGAGCTTTCGCTTGTCGTTCACCGTCAATCATGCGCACCTGGTGTCCGAAGGCGTCGACGGATTCGTCGATGCACTGGATTTCCGTCGCGTCGGAGAGGTGCGCCTGGCCGATTGCTTCCGCAACGGCCATGAGGTTCACCTGCTGCCCGGGCAGGGCGATCTCGATTTCGGCCGGATGTTCGAGCGCATCGAAGCCGCCGGCTTCAGCGGTCACTACACCAACGCATTCGGAACGCTCGACGACATGTTGGCGGCGCGTGCGGGTCTCGTTGCCATCGCGCGTGCGGCCGGAGTGAGTGTCGATTGATCTTACAGTTGCTCGCCGCGCAGCTCCCGATCCCACGTTGTGCTCGTCGCTACATCGGCGTAGTTGCGCCCGCGTGCGACTGTGCTGCGTGAGCGGGTACGCTATTCGCTTTGTCACGTCCAAGAGAAACGACGCAGGAATGCCACAACCGGCTTCGGCTGGGGCAATCGTGGATCGGACTTTATTGACACTCGTATGGGTCGTTGTGCAGCATGTTTCGAAATGGCGTCGAGTATGGGCATTGAACAAGCCTTCACCTTGACGCCGGCGCGCCGATAATGGCAGCAGGCATCGGTTTAGTAGCGTCGGCGCGACACAGGAGCGTTGTTACATGTTGACGTTGAGCAAGCGGTACCTGGAGCTGGAGCAAGCCGCGCATCGGGGAACCGGCGGCGTGAGCAGCGAGAATCGGCACCTCGGATTCGTCCCGGCGTTCATGGATACGCGCACAGGCAAGGTCTATGGCTGCACGTTTGCCGACGGCCGCCCGGCGGCGTTTCATGTCCTCGACGGATTGCCGGACGAATTGGTGGTCGCCCGCGATCGGTACGGACGCCCGTCGCAAGTGGTGGGCACCGTGATTTCGGGATTCACGCTGGACAGCCGTTTCTACACGCGCGAGCAAGCCGCGGCGCAAGTCTCGCGCAGCGAAGCGTATTCCGACAGCATCGCGCACTGAAACGCGGCACCGCGCACGACCGGCGCGCAACGCGCGCGCCGAGGGCTTCCTTCCCTCTGTTCCCTGTTTCGTGTCGGAATTCGGCTGACAAGCGCGTCGGACGGGATCGCACGTCTTACTTGAATTTGATCGCGATCGAGCGCACGGTGTAGGCGTTGCCGCCGGGCAGCGTATGCGTATACGGCCCGAACGCGAACGGCGACGGGTAGTACCAGTACGGATAGCCGTAGCCGTACCAGCGATCGTAATACCAGGGCAGATACGCCGGCCACGGATCGTACATGACGACCGGCGGCTGATAGACGCTGTTGCTTTCCTGCACGATGATCGCGTCCGCCCCGATCTTTGCTGCACGCTCGCGCGCATCCTCCAGCACCGAGGGCTCCGGTTCGCCGGGAATGCCCTGCGACTCCAGTTTCGCGATCTCGACATAGGGCCGGTCCGGCGGTTTGAGCAGGATCTGCACCGACTTGGTGGGCGGATACTGCTTGTCCGGGTCGAGCATGACCACACTGGTGGTGGTGGCGCACGCAGCGAGCAACGCGACGAGAAGGATGCTCAGGTAAGTGGCGAAGATTCGCATGGCGTTTAGACCCGGATCGACGCATTAGAATCCGAAAACATCGGGCTCGACAAGCGCCTCGGGCGCGAAACGAATGGGTGAGACCTCGCAATTCGACGCAATCGTGATCGGCGGCGGGCATAACGGCCTCACCTGTGCGTGTTATCTCGCGCAAGCGGGCCTGAAAGTCGGCCTGTTCGAGCGTGCCCCGGAGGTCGGTGGCGCTGCGATCACCGAGGAGTTCCATCCCGGATTTCGCAATTCGGTTGCCGCCTATACCGTCAGCCTGCTGCACCCCAAGGTCATCCGGGACTTGAGCCTCGATCAGCATGGGCTTCACATCGTGCAGCGGCCGATGGCGAATTTTCTGCCGCTGGCCAACGGCGATTGCCTGCGCATGGGGCCAACCGATGCCGATGTGCGTGCCGAGGTCGCCCGATTTTCGTCGCGCGATGCCGAGCGATTGCCGGCCTACCAGACAATGCTGGGCCGCGTGGCCGATACGCTACGCAGCCTTGCGGTCCGGACGCCGCCGAACGTGGGCGGCGGGTTTGCCGACCTGGTGGCCGGGCTTCGCACCGCCTATGAGCTGCGAGGGCTCGACATGCCGGCGCGGCGCGACCTGCTGGATCTCTTCACCAAGAGTGCCGGGGACCTGCTCGACGCGTGGTTCGAGGGTGCGCCACTCAAGGCGTGCTTCGGTTTCGACGCGATCGTCGGCAATTTCGCCAGCCCCTATGCCCCCGGAACCGCGTACGTGCTGTTGCATCACGTATTCGGCGAAGTGAACGGCGTGCGCGGCGCCTGGGGTCATGCGATCGGCGGGATGGGGGCAATCACGCAAGCGATGCGCCGGGAAGCCGAACGACTCGGTGTCGCGATTTTCACCGGGACGCCGGTTGCAAAAGTCAACGTGGTGCGCGATCGGGCATGCGGCATCGCGCTCGATGATGGCCGTGAGTTCGAGGCGCGCTGCGTGATCTCCAACCTCAATCCGCGGCTGCTCTACCTGCAGCTGCTCGATCCGGCCCTGCTCGATGCCGACTTCCTGCGCCGCATGCGCGCCTATAAGTGTGCTTCGGCCACGTTTCGCATGAATGTCGCACTGTCCGAGCTGCCGCGCTTCGAGTGCGCCCCACAGCCCGGCCCGCATCATGGCGCCGGCATCATCATGGCGCCTTCGCTTGCGTACATGGAGCAGGCTTATGCAGATGCGCGCGCGCAAGGCTGGTCGCGGCAACCGGTGGTCGAGATGCTGATACCGAGCACGCTGGATACGAGCCTCGCCCCCGAGGGCCGTCATGTGGCGAGTCTTTTCTGCCAGCACTTCGCGCCGCAACTGCCGGACGGGCGCGACTGGGATGCCGAACGCGATCGGGCCGCCGACCTCGTGATCGATACCGTGACGCGCTACGCGCCGAACTTCCGCGGCTCCGTGATCGCGCGCAGCGCGCTCTCGCCCCTGGACCTGGAGCGGCGCTTCGGGCTCGTGGGCGGCGATATTTTTCACGGCGCATTGACGCTCGACCAGCTGTGGGCGGCGCGGCCGGTGCTCGGCTACGGCGCCTATCGCGGACCGATCGCGGGACTTTACATGTGCGGCGCCGGCACCCATCCCGGGGGCGGCGTCACGGGTCTGCCCGGCATGAATGCGGCGCGCGAGATCCTGCGCGACTGGCGAAGGCTGAAGCGATGATGCGCTTGCCCGGGTCCTGGATCGGACGCTGCGCGGCCGTGTTGTGCGTGCTGCTGGCGTTGGCTGCCTGCGGTGGCAAGGAACCGAAACTGCCGCAGCTCGGGCCCGACGACGTGGTGCTCGCATTCGGCGACAGTCTCACTTTCGGCACCGGCGCACGCGACGAGGAGAGCTATCCCGACGTGCTCGCCGCGCTCATCAAGCGCAAGGTGGTGCGCGCCGGCGTGCCGGGCGAGGTGACGGCCCAGGGCTTGCGCCGGTTGAGCCAGGCGCTCGATACGCACCGGCCGAAGATCGTGCTGTTGTGCCTGGGCGGCAACGACATGCTGCGGCGGGTGAACGACGCAACCATCGTCGCCAATTTGCGCGCGATGATTGCAGCGGCGGGAAGCCGCGGCACGGCGGTCGTGCTGCTCGGGGTGCCGCGGCCGGCGCTGTTCGGCGGATCGGCGACCTTTTATGCCGACCTCGCGGACGAATACGGCCTGGTGTACGAGGGCGAGGCGATCAACACCGTGCTGCGCGATCCCGGGCTCAAGTCGGACCCGATCCATCCCAACGCCAACGGCTATCGGCGCATCGCCGAGGCCGTCGCCGCGCTGCTCAGGCAACACGGTGCGTTGTAGCGCGATGCTCGACGATCACTTGCTGGCCGAGCCGCTCGGTCAGCTTGGGCGCGATGGCAAGAGCGATGGGGCCGTGCGGCTCAAGCGGTTTGATCCGCCTGGCCTTTGCGCGCACGCGGGCCCGTGTACAGATCGGGCCAGCGCTTGAGCGTCTCGGGGCTCGTCGGCGTATACATGTGGCAGGTATTGAAGACGAAGGGTATCTCCCCCGGCTGGCGCGGGCGGCGCCGGCGCGCCACGTTGGTCGTCTGGTACGCCACCGTCGCGATGCGTCCCAGGAGCTCCCACTGGTGGGTGCAGCCGTTGGGCCCGCCGATCGCGTCGCGCAATTCCTTCAGCCAGCCGCGCCCGATGCGCTTGCCCTTGAGCGCCGCGAACTTGGGCGTGATGTCGCCGCACGGGGCGAACGGGCCGGCGTCGGTGACCGCGACCGCGTCGTGAATGTGCATGTCGATGTCGATGGTGATGCGGAGCCACATGTCATGGGCGGGCTCGCCGGCGGCGAGCGCCGTCGCGCCGCCGCGATCCTTCCAGGTATAGGACTTCATGTCGGTGAGATGGCCTTCGATGTCCCAGAGGCCGTCGTCGCGCTCGTAGCCGCGGCAGTCGATGCTGCGGGTATGCATGAGCTTGCGTGCGGTTGCTTTCGGCAGCGGCATTTCGTTTCCTCGTTCTGCGCCTGCGTGTGTGTGAAGTGAGCGTTGCTATCATACGCGACGGAGCCGCTTCATGAACGATCCGCTTACCGAAGAGAAACTGGCGCGGCTGCGCGGGATGCAGCGCCTTGCCACCGCGCTGCTCGTCGCCATGCTGGTGCTGCTCGCGCTCAGTGTGGCGTTCGAAGATTGGCATCCATGGCTCAAGTGGGTGCAGGCGTTCGCGGCTGCGGCCACCGTGGGCGCGATTGCCGATTGGTTCGCGGTGGTCGCCCTGTTTCATCATCCGCTCGGACTGCCGTTGCCGCACACCGCGATCGTGCCTCAAAACAAGGATCGGATCGGCGAGAGCCTCGGTCATTTCGTCGAGCACAACTTCCTCACCGCGGAGAACGTCGTGCGCAAGCTCGAGGAGCGAAACTTGAGCCTCGAAGGCGCGCGCTGGCTGGCGCGCCCGGAGAACGCGGAGGACATCGCGGCCCGTCTGTGCACGTTCATACCCGGCATGCTGAACGCCCTGGGCGACGAGGACGTGAAGCGCCTGTTCGACCGTGCCATCAGCTCGCAGATCCGCAAGATCGACGTGGCGGACATGGCGAGCGGCATGCTGGGGACGCTGACTGCCGGCGGACGTCATCAGGCGCTGCTCGATCGTGCGCTGCGCTCGATGGAAAGCTGGCTGGCCGCGAACGAGGCGATGCTCACGGAAAAATTCAGCGCTGCCTCGAAATACACGCCGCGCGTTTTCGATCGCTACGTCGTGTCCAAGTTCATCGCCGGCATCATCGCACTTTCGCACGAAGTGGCGCAGAACCCCGGGCACGATATCCGGCGCCAATTCGATGTCGCGACCGAACAGTTCATCGACAAGCTCGCCACTTCGCCGGAATACCGCATGCATGCCGAAGCGCTCAAGCAGGAGCTGCTGACGCACCTGGAACGCGAGAAGTACTACCAGGTCGTGTGGGAGGATATTCGGGAGCGGCTCAAGGCCGACGTTGCGGCCGAGCACTCGCTCATTCGCGGGCACATTTGCGAGATCGTGCGCAAGCTCGGGACGGGTCTCGCCGAGGACGAGGCACTGCAGGCGAAGCTCAATGCCTGGATTCTGCATACCGTGGAGCGCTCGGTGGTGCGTCACCGCCACCAGGTTTCGGGCCTCATCACCGAAGTGGTGCGCGGTTGGGACACGCGCGAAGTCACGCAGAAGATGGAGCTCGAAATCGGCAAGGACCTGCAGTACATCCGCATCAACGGCACGCTGGTCGGCGGGTTGGTCGGTCTGCTGCTGCATGCCGTGACCGAGCTCTTCTGAGAAACACGTCAACCACACCACCTGTCTCGGGGGAGGTGTGGTCTGACGTCGCAGCCGACCACCCCGTCCGCGACGCGGTCGCGTCCCGCCCCTCCTCGACGAGGAGGGGAGCGCGTGCTTCGACGAGGAGGGGAGCGCGTGCTGCTTCCCAGTCTCTCACGAGGATGAGGCGGGGAGGGTCCAAACGTTCCCCTCCTGACAAGGAGGGGCGGGACGCGACCGAGTCGCGGACGGGGTGGTCCGACGGCGACTTCCGGGAACGACGTGGTCGGTCGCCTCAGGCGGCCTTCGCAGCCAGCGCGCGAGCCACGCGCGAGCCGGTGGGTCGGCCGAGATGATCGCAGATGAATCGACCGGCCTCGACCAGCTTTTCCATGTCGACGCCGGTCTCGATATCCAGCCCCTGCAGCATGTAGAGCAGGTCCTCGGTGGCGAGGTTGCCGGTCGCGCCCTTGGCATAGGGACAGCCGCCGAGACCGGCCACCGAGCTGTCGAACACGGCGACGCCGCATTCCATCGCGGCGTAGGTGTTGGCGAGCGCTTGGCCGTAGGTATCGTGGAAGTGCCCGGCGAGCTTTTCGATCGGAACATGGCGCCCCACCGCGTCGAAAACTGCCCGCGTCTTGCCCGGCGTACCGACGCCGATGGTGTCCGCGATGCAGATTTCGTAGCAACCGAGCGCGTACATGTCGCGCGCCACCGCGCTCACCTGCTCCGGTGCGACGTCGCCTTCGTAGGGGCAGCCGAGGCAGACCGAGACATCGCCGCGCACGCGGATGCCGTGCTCCAGCGCGTGCACACAGACTTCACTGAAGCGAGCGATGCTCTCGGCGATGGTGCAGTTGGTATTGCGCTTGGAGAATGTTTCGGTCGCGGCGCCGAAGATCACGATCTCCTCACAGCCGGCGGCAATGGCGGCGTCGAGCCCCTTGCGATTGGGTACCAGCACCGGGTAGCTGACGCCGGGCTTGCGTTCGATCCGGGCAAGCACTTCGGCGGCATCGGCAAGCTGCGGAATCCACTTCGGCGAGACGAAGCTGGTGGCTTCGATCACCGGTAGACCCGCTTGCGTGAGCCGGTCTATCAGGCCCACTTTGACTTCGACCGGGACGATTTCCTTCTCGTTCTGCAGGCCGTCGCGTGGCCCGACTTCGAACAGGCGCACCTTGCGCGGAAGGCTCATCGCTTCGCTCCTTCGTTCGGCCGTACCCACGCAGGCAGTCGCTTCTCCAGGAAGGCGGCGATGCCTTCCTTGCCTTCGCTTCCCGCCCGCACTGCTGCGATTGTGCGCGCCGTGTAGTCCTTCATGGCCGTGTCGATCGGGCCGTGCGCGACCCGCGCGACCAGCGCCTTGCTGCGGGCGATCGATTCCGGCCCGCCGCGCAGCATCTGCTCGACCAGCTTGCCGATGCGCGCATCCAGCTCGGCCGCATCGCACATTTCATGCAGCAGCCCGATGCGCAGCGCTTCGGCCGCATCGATGCGCTCGGCGCTCAACATGTAGCGGCGCGCATGGCGCTCGCCGATCGCCGCCACCGCATAGGGACTGATCATCGCCGGCACGAGCCCCAGGCGCACTTCGGAGAACATGAATGCCGCCTGCGGCGTGCCGAGCGCGATGTCGCAGGCCGCGACGATGCCCACGCCGCCGCCGTAGGCCGGACCGTGCACGCGCGCGATCGTGGGCTTGGGCATCGTATCCAGCGCCGCCAGCAGCTCGGTGAATTCGAGCGCATCGCGGTAGTTCTGCGCCTCGTCGTAGTCGGCGGTGCGCTGCATCCAGTTGAGATCCGCGCCGGCGCAAAAGCTCTTGCCGTTGCCCGCGATCACCAGCACGCGCACGTCGGGATCGGCCGCGACTTTCGCCAGCCCCGCCTTGAATTCGGCGATGGTGGCCTCGTCGATCGCGTTGTGCAGATCGGGGCGATCGAACGTGAGCGTGGCCACGCCGTTGGCAGCAGTATGAAGCAGGACGCAGGCTGAGCTCATGGTTGCGATTATAGTCGTGCGCTCACATGCGAAAGACGCCGAAGCGCGTCGGCTCGACGGGCGCGTTGGCGCTCAAAGCCAGGCCCGCAGCCAGCATGCGGCGGGTATCGGCGGGCTCGATGATGCCGTCGTCCCACAGCCGCGCCGTGGCGTAACAGGCATGAGATTGGCGCGCATACTGCTCGGCGATCGGCTGCTTGAAGCGCGCCTCGTCCTCTTCCGGCCATTGCCGGCCTTGCTTCTCCAGTGCATCGCGCCGCACCTGTGCGAGCACGTTTGCCGCCTGTTCGCCGCCCATCACCGAGATGCGCGCGTTCGGCCACGTCCACAGAAAGCGCGGCCCGAACGCCCGACCGCACATGCCGTAGTTGCCCGCGCCGAAGCTTCCGCCCACGATCACCGTGAATTTCGGGACTTGCGCGCAGGCCACTGCCGTGACCATCTTGGCGCCGTCCTTGGCGATGCCGCGGCTCTCGTATTTCTCGCCCACCATGAAGCCGGTGATGTTCTGCAGGAACACGAGCGCAATGCCGCGCTGGGCGCACAGCTCGATGAAGTGCGTGCCTTTGAGGGCGGATTCGGAGAAGAGAATGCCGTTGTTGGCGACGATACCGACCGGGTAACCGGCGATGTGGGCGAAGCCGCACACCAGTGTGGCGCCGTAACGCTGCTTGAACTCGTGCAGCTCGGAGCCGTCGACCACGCGCGCGATCACTTCGCGCATGTCGAAGAGCTTGCGGCTGCTGGTCGGTATCAGGCCGGCGAGCTCGGCGGCATCGTACAGGGGCGGATGCGCCTGCGGCGCGGGCGCACGCGCGTCCGCGACGCGACGGTCGTGACCCTGGCCGGCATTGAGATGGGCGACGGCGCGGCGCGCGATCTCGAGCGCGTGCGCATCGTCGTGCGCGAGATGATCGGCCACGCCCGAGGTCTTGGTGTGCACGTCGCCGCCGCCGAGCGTTTCGGCATCGACCACTTCGCCGGTCGCGGCCCGCACCAGCGGCGGCCCGCCGAGAAAGATCGTGCCTTGATTGCGCACGATGATGGTCTCGTCGGACATCGCAGGCACGTAGGCGCCGCCCGCGGTGCACGAGCCCATGACGACAGCGATCTGCGCGATGCCGCGTGCGGACAGCGTCGCCTGGTTGTAGAAGATGCGCCCGAAGTGGTCCCGGTCGGGAAAGACTTCGTCCTGGCTGGGCAGGTGCGCGCCGCCGGAATCGACCAGGTAGACGCACGGCAGCCGGTTCTCGGCCGCGATCTCCTGCGCGCGCAGGTGCTTTTTCACCGTCAACGGGAAATAGGTGCCACCCTTCACCGTCGCATCGTTGGCGATCAGCACGCAGTCGACGCCTTGCACGCGCCCGATGCCGGTGATGATGCCCGCGGACGGCACCTGGTTGTCGTATAGATCCCACCCGGCAAGCGCGGAGAGCTCGAGGAATTCGCTCCCCGGGTCGATGAGGCGAGCGATCCGCTCACGCGGCAACAACTTGCCGCGGGCGCTATGACGTTCGCGTGCTAGAGCGTCCCCGCCCATCCGGACGCGAGCGTGCTTGTCGCGTAGGTCCGCGACTATCGCCTGCATCGCAGCCGCGTTTTCGCGGTACTCGTCCGAGTCCGGGCGCAGGCGCGACTTCAGTACGCTCATTACCAGCCGCCGGTCGCGAGCCAGCGCTCCACCTGGTCGAGACGGTCGGCACCCCAGAACGGTTCGTCGTCGACGATGAAGTAGGGCGAGCCGAACACGCCGCGCGCCATGGCAGCGTCGATTTCGGCGCGCAGCCTGTCCTTGACGCCCGCGTCGTTCAACCCGGCCAGCGCCTGTTCGCGCTCGTGGCCGCACTGCGCCGCGATGTCGGCACAGGTCGCCGGGTCGGAGATGTCCTGGTCTTCGGTGAAGTAGCCGCGATAAAGCGCTGCCGCAAGCCGCTTCGCACCCTGTGGATCGGCGCCTTGCACCCACAGCATCAGGCGCGCCGCCGCCTGGGTGGGGATAGGAAATTTCGAGGGCAATTTGAACGCTATGCCCATGAGCCGCGCCGTGCGCGCCATGTCGCGCTCGGAATAAGGGCCCTTGAGCGGAATGCTGGCGAGCGGCGCGCCGCCGGTCACCCTGAACACGGCGCCGAGGAGAACCGGATGCCAGTTGACAGTGCGGCTGTGCCTGGCCGCGATCGCGTCGATGCGGGTGCTTGCAATGTAGCCGTAGGGCGAGGAGAAGTCGAAGTAGAACTCGATCGGTGCCGGCATCCTGTCCTCTTCCTGTTCCCTGTTACTAGTGTCCCGAGTCAGAAGTTCGTCACCCCCGCGAACGCGGGGGCCCAGGTGGAGTCTCGTTCTGGATTCCCGCTTGCGCGGGAATGACGAATTACGACGAATTCAAGATTCACCACACTAGAGCCGTTCCACGGCCATCGCAGTCGCTTCGCCGCCGCCGATGCACAGCGACGCCACGCCACGGCGCAAGTCGTATTTCTTCAGGGCTGCGAGCAGCGTGACGAGGATGCGTGCGCCCGAGGCGCCGATCGGATGGCCCAGCGCGCACGCGCCGCCATGAACGTTCACTTTTTCGTGCGGGAGCGCCAGATCCTGCATCGCCGCCATGGTGACCACGGCGAACGCCTCGTTCACCTC
>WHTS01000056.1:0-16337 GCA_009377585.1 Betaproteobacteria bacterium | reverse complement strand
AGCTCGCCGAGAAAAGCGCCCATCGGCGTGCGGGCGGCGGACACGATCGCGATATCGTTCGACATGCGGGTTCGCCCTCATGGAACGTCAACAGAAGTCGACGACGCTGCCTGCGGCTTTCATGTCTGTGCCGCGCGAGCTACTATGGTAGCTCAATCGCCTGCGCCGCCATCGTCCGGCTTTCCGGCTGCGCACACGGGTGCGTGCGTGGTACGCTGCTCGTGTCGCCGATAGCCGGCTTTCATGCGGGAGGGCAAGATGACGAATCGACGCCGTTGGTTGCAGGGGTTCCTCGTGCTCGCGTGCGGAGCGTGGTGCGCACTCCCGGTGCAGGCGGCGTGGCCCGAGCGGACCATCCGCATCATCATTCCCTGGCCGCCGGGCGGCAGCACCGACATCGTCGGGCGGCTGCTCGCCGCCGAGCTGACCAATCGCTTCAAGCAGCAGGTCATCATCGATAACCGCGCCGGCGCCGGCAGCATCGTCGGTCTGCAGATTGCGACCGCCGCACCGCCGGACGGCTACACCTTCATGATGACATCCACCGCGTATGGGTTTCTCATCGACAAACCGAAGGTTCCGGTCGACCTGGTCAATTCGTTCGAGCCGGCCGCGCTGATCGGCTTCGGCGACAGCGCCCTGGTGGTCCATCCCCAGTTTCCGGTGAAGACCGTGAAGGACCTGATCGATCTGGCCAAGAAGCGACCGGGCGAGATCTTCTATGCCTCCTCCGGCATCGGCGGCTTTCCGCACATGAACACCGAGCTCTTCAAGCTCATGACCGGGGTGAACCTGATCCACGTGCCTTTCAAGGGCGGCGGGCCGGCGACGGCCGATGTCGTGGCTGGTCACACGCAGCTTCAGTTCAGCTCGCTGGTGACGGCCATGCCGTTCGTTCAGAACCGCCGGCTCAAGCTGATCGCGGTCGGCGGCCGCGCGCGCAGCCCCAAGTTTCCCGATGTGCCGACGATCGCCGAGACGGTGCCCGGTTACGAGTCGAGCATCTGGTGGGGCATCTTCGCGCCGCCGAAGACCCCCGCCGACATCATCGGGCGGTTCCATGCCGAGACGATGGACGTCATTTCTACGCCCGCTTTCCAGGGCAAGCTCGCGGAACAGGGCGGGGCGGTGGTGAAGATGGGCTCGGCCGAGTTCGGCAAGCTGATGGTGTCGGAGCAGAACAAGTGGCTCAAGGTCATCCGCGAAGCCGGCATCAAGGGCGAATGAGCATGTAAGTTTCACTTCCCCCGTCCGACCGAGGCGCAATGGTCTTGCGAGGATGGTCATGGGGATTGCAGGGTATTGGGGCGCCGCACTGACCGCGATGTTCATCGCGGGGGCGGCGAGCGCGCAGGAATGCCGCGCCGAGAGCGGCCCGCACCGCGCCGCCCTGGTCGAGCTCTATACCTCGGAGGGTTGCTCCAGCTGCCCGCCCGCCGACCGGCAGCTTTCCCGGCTGGCATCGGATGCGAACGGGTTCGCGCTCGGCCGGGATATCGTCCCGCTCGCGCTGCACGTCGACTTCTGGGATTACATCGGCTGGAAGGACCCGTTCGCGCGTGCGGACTTCACCGCCCGGCAGCGCGCCTTGGTGGCCGCGAACGGCGGCCGCGCGCTGTACACGCCTCACTTCTTCGTCAACGGCCAGGAGATCCGCGACCGCGCGCGCGTCGAAGCCTCGGTTCGCACGCAGAACGCACGGGCCGCCTCGGCCGACATTCGGATCGCGGTCACCCCCTCCGAGAACGGAAGGCTCCGGATCGCGCTTCGGGTCGGGCATGCGCGGCCGGGCCAGTCGGGTGCGCCACTCGCGCTCCACGCGGCGGTGACCGAGAGCGGTCTGAGCAACCGCATCGGCGCCGGTGAGAATCGCGGCGCCGTGCTCGCACACGATCACGTCGTGCGCCATTGGTTCGGACCCGTACCGGTCAGGTCCGGTGCCGCGACGCTGGAGCGGGTGCTGCAGCTCACGCCCGAACAGGCAGCCAAGGGCGTTGCCGTGGCAGCGTTCGTCCAGGACACCCGTTCCGGCGAGGTGCTGCAAGCGGTTTCCACCGGTCTGTGCGCAGCGGCATGATGGAGACGACCCTGATGGATGCGGCCACGACAATCCGTCCGACGATTCATCCGGTCTGGCTTCGGATCACGCACTGGATCAATGCGGCTGCCGTCCTGATCCTCGTCGCCAGCGGCTGGCGCATCTACAATGCATCGCCCCTGTTCGATTTCCGCATTCCGAACGAGATCACGCTCGGCGGATGGCTCGCCGGCGCGATCCAGTGGCACTTTGCCGCGATGTGGCTGCTGGCCGTCAACGGCGTCGTCTACCTGCTGCTCAACGCGCTAACCGGTCGCATCCGGCGCAAGTTCTATCCGCTCTCGCCGCGGGCGTTCCTGCACGATCTGGCGGCCGCGCTGCGCGGCCGGCTCGCCCATGCCGATCCGAGCCGTTACAACACGGTGCAAAAGGCGGCCTACCTGTTCGCGTGGCTGGATCTGCTGCTGCTCGTGTTGTCGGGCCTCGTGCTGTGGAAGAACGTCCAGTTTCCGCTGCTGCGCGAATTGATGGGCGGCTACGAGGCCGCCCGCTATGTCCACTTCTTCTCCATGACGTTCCTGGTCGCTTTCGTCATGGTGCATCTCGCCATGGTGGCGCTGGTGCCGCGCACGTTGCTCGCCATGATTCGCGGCCGCTAGAGCGCATAGGAACCAATGGAACGATGCCACCGATGAGCAAGCTGCTGACATTACACCGACCCGACCCGCGCGCGCGGGAGATCGTCAAGGACGCGCTGCGCGAGATGCCTTCGCCGGCGCGGCGAGCATTCCTCAAGCGCGGCCTGACGCTCGGCGGCTTGTCGATGCTCACCGGCTGCGCCGTCACCGACGACGCATCGGTGCAGAAGGTGCTGACCGCGGTGTCGCGCTTCAACGACCGCATGCAGGCGGCGATCTTCGACCCCGACCAGCTGGCGCCGACCTACCCCGAATCGATGATCACGCGGCCGTTTCCGTTCAACGCCTTCTATTCCGAGGACGAGGTGCGGCAAGTCGACGGCGAGCGCTTCCGGCTCGAAGTGAGCGGTCTCGTGGCCGACAAGAGCGCCTGGACTTTGGCGCAACTCGATGCGCTCGCGCATGAGAGCCAAGTGACCCGCCACATCTGCGTGGAAGGCTGGAGCGCGATCGGCAAATGGGGCGGGGTGCCGCTGGCTGCATTCCTGCGCCGCGTCGGCGCGGATCTCGGCGCCAGGTACGTCGGCTTCAAGTGCGCCGACGGCTACCACACCTCGATCGACATGCCGACGGCCTTGCACGCGCAGACCATCATCGCGCTCGCCTTCGACGGCGAGACGCTGCCGGCGAAATACGGCTATCCGATGAAGATCCGCATGCCGACCAAGCTCGGCTACAAGAATCCCAAACACGTGCAGGCGATCTTCGTCACCAACACCTACCCCGGCGGCTACTGGGAAGACCAGGGGTACAACTGGTTCGGAGGAAGCTGAGGAGCTTCGCCGGGCGCTCGAACGCGCACCGCCAGGAGTGGCCAGCGTGCGCATTGATCGCGTTACTTAAAAGGAGAACACCCATGAAAGCATTGCTCGCAGTGATCATGTCGGTCGCATTGACGCTCGGCGCCGGGATGGCGGTAGCCGCGGACGACATGAAGAAAGACGCGATGAAGAAGGACAGCATGGCGAAGGACGGAATGAAGAAGGACGCCATGAAAAAGGACGGGATGAAGAAGGACGAGATGAAGAAGGACGACATGAAGAAGGACATGATGAAGAAGTAATCGGCTGGGGTCTACCGGATTTCGCATCAGGGTCCGGCACAGTCGTATTGCGGGAGTCCGGCTTGTCCTGGGCTCCCGTTTTCACGGGAGGTCGCTTCCGCTACAGTGGGAGCGACGACATCCGATTCGCATCTGCGCGTGACGCAGTTCGCATCCCAGCGCGGCGTCATTCCCGCGCAAGCGGGAATCCAGGACTCATTGTATTCCCGCTTCCGGCGATTCGAGGCCCTGCATCCATGCGCGGACCTCGGCGCAGAACGGACACGTCTCAAGGTTATCCGCCGCTGAGCGCCTGCACGATCACGACCTCGTCGCTTTCCGCAAGCCGATGACCGAGGTCGCGCACCTGCGTGCCGTTGACGAAGATGCGGATGTGCCGCCGGATGCGCTCCTGCTCATCGATCATTCGAAAGCGGATGCCGGTGTACTGCTGGTCCAGATCGGTGAGCAGCGCAGCGAGCGTCTCGCCGCTCGCCCGCGCTTCGGCTCGCTCGGTGTACGAACGCAGCGCGCTCGGGATGAGCACCTTCATCACCCGGGCAGCTCGGCCGTTTCGACCGCGTAGATCTCGGGCAGATGGCGTGCGATCGAGCGCCAGTTTCGACCCTCGTCGCTGCTCGCCCAGAGCTCGCCGCTGGTGGTGCCGAAATAGAGCCCGACCGGATCGGCCGCATCGACGCACATCGCCTGGCGCTTGACCGTCCACCAGGCCTGTTCGCGCGGCAGCCCCGCATCGAGTCGCTCCCAGCTCTCGCCGCCGTTGCGTGTGCAATAGATTGCGGGCTTGCCGCCCGGGCTGGTGCGCGGCCACACGTCCGAGCCGTCCATCGGCAACACCCAGGCGGTGTCGGCATTGCGCGGATGCACCACCATCGGGAAGCCGATGTCGCCGATGTCGGCCGGCATGCTCTTTCCGATCCGCACCCAGCGCTTCGAGGGCCGGTCGAGCCGGTAGATGCCGCAGTGGTTCTGCTGGTACAGCCGGTCGGGATCGCTCGGGCACAGGCGCACGCAATGCGGATCGTGGAAGGTCGGCTCGCTGTTGTCGAACCCTGCGACCACCTCGAGGCCGTCGAGCAGCGGCGCGAAGCTGCGGCCGCCGTCGCTGGATTCGTGCACGCCGCCGCCCGACATCGCGAAGTAGAGATGATCCGGATCGCGCGGGTCGACGATGATCGAGTGCAGCTTCGGCCCGTCCGGCGTGCCGTCCTGGACCGTGCCCATCCACCTGCGGTAGTTCGGATCGTCGTTCACCATGGAGAAAGGCTCCCAACTCACCCCGCCGTCCTGCGAACGGAAAAGGCCCTGCGGCGACGTACCCGCATACCAGACATCCGGCTGGGAAGCGGGGGCAGGGGTGAGCCAAAACGTGTGGTCGACGGCGCGAGCGCTCTCTTCGTTCGCCGCGCGCGCGAATGCCGGAGGTTTGGCTGCTTCTTTCCAGCTGCGGCCGAGATCGGTGGAGCGGAACACGGTCGGCCCGAGATGGCCCGTCTTCGCGGCGGCCAGCAGCGTGCGGCCGTCGCGCGGATCGAGCACCAGGTGGCTGATGACGTGGCCGAGGAAATGCGGTCCTTCGACCCGCCAGGTTTCCCGCGCCGCGTCGCCTCGATACAGCCATGCGCCCTTGCGCGTCGCCACGAGAACGAGCGTGCGTTTGCCCGCCGGGGAACCGCCGGACGCGCTGCGGGCGCGTGTCGTTGCCTGCGTTGCCATCGTGTCGTCTCCTCTATGCACCGGATTCGGATGCCTGCGTCTTGGCCAAGGCGACGGTCTCGCGGATCGGCCGGATCGGGCGTACTTCGATGCAGCCGACGCGTGCCGGCGGAATTTCGGAGGCCAGGCGGATCGCTTCGTCCAGGTCCTGCGCCTCGATCATGTAGAAGCCCGCCAGCTGCTCCTTGGTCTCGGCGAACGGCCCGTCGGTGATGGAAACCTTGCCGTCGCGCATGCGCACCGTCGTCGCCGTCTGAATCGACTGCAGCGCCTCGGAGGCGAGGCAGTGGCCGCTGGCGCGTATGCGGGTGTCGTATTCGACACAGTCCTCATCCGGCAGCTCGTCCAGCCGCTTTTCGTCCAGGTACACCAGGCACAAATATTTCATCGTTTCGTCTCCACGTTTGCTGCGCCCGCGGCTTGCCGTTCCGCCGCCAGCTTCAGATTGGCCAATCCGGTCTCGAAGTCCTTGCCCACCATACGATCCATGTCGAGGAACATGTGAACGATCTTGGCAAGGTACGGCACGCCTCCTTGCATGGTCCATGTGACATCGGTGCCCTGGCCGCTTGGCACCAATGCAAACAGGACCGAGCTGTGCGTCTCGAACGGTTCGACGAAGTCGAGCTGGATCGCGACCTTGGAGGGTGAGACCGAATCGACGATCTCCATCCGTCCCTGGCCGACCTCGCCATTGCCTTCCCAGGCGTAGGTTGCGCCCTTGCCGCGGGTGATTGCGCCGAAAGTGCGCTTCATCGCCGGGTCTTTCTTTTCCCAGGGCGACCAGGCGTCCCAGCGCTTGAAGTCCTCGATCAGCGCATGCACGGTCTGCGCCGGCGCCTGGATCGTAGCGGAGCGCTGGACAGTGAACGTATCCGGCCGGGTTGCTGCAATCAGCAGGATCGCGGCAACCCCGGCGGCAACGGCAAGAAGCGCGATTTTGACGATTTTCATGTGCTCGTTCCTTGCGTTGGGCCACCGCGTGCCGGGCTTGGCAGCGAGCGCCCTGATGACTGTAGTCGAAGCCGTGGCTGCCGAATCGACCGTCAGCGGAAAAAAACTTGCGGCCATGCAAGCGCACAAGGCCCGGATGCACCCGCTCTGGACAAGGCGGACTGGACTCAGCTGATTGCCGCTGCGACGGTAGCGCGTGCCTCGCGCCGCCACGCCGCCGGAGTCGTGCCGAAGGTGCGCTTGAAGGCCCGGTTGAACGCCTGCTCGGAATCGTAGCCGCCGTCTGCTGCGATGCGGGCGAGGCTCGCGTTGTCCCTGCGCAGGCGCTGTGCGGCGATCGTGAGCCGCCAGCGAGTCAGATACTGGATCGGCGGCTGGCCGATCAGGTCGGTGAAGCGTTGCGACAGTGCGGAGCGCGACAGGCCGACGGCCACCGCCAGCTCTTCGACGGTCCAGTCGTAGTCCGGGCGCTCGTGCAGCCTCGCCAGCGCCCGCCCCACGAACCGGTCGCGGAGCCCCGCAAGCCAGCCGGTTTCCTGTTCCGGCAGCAGCTCGATGTAGCGCCGGATCGCCTCGACGAAGAGCAGCTCGGACAACTTGGCGAGCACGGTTTCGCCCCCCGGGCGAGGCGCCGAGGTCTCGATCGTCCCGGCTTGCATCAGGCTGGTCAGCCAGCTCAATGCCGGGCCATTGCCCAGCGGCACTTTGAGGATGCGCGGCAGCGACTCCAGCATCGGTCCGCACAGCCGGTGGTCGCAGCTCAGGAAACCGCATACGAAGCGCGTGCGCTCGCCGCCGCCGCCGTGCTCGATCCGGAGCATGCCGCCGTTCGTCGCGGGCAGGACCAGCGTGTTGGCATCCGTCGGCGCCAGCCGCAGATCGCTGCCGATCAAGTGCGTGTCGGCGCGCGGCAGGATGATCAGATCGCCCGCGGCAAGCTGCAGCGCCGTGGACGCGCGATCAACCGCCCCGGATGGCGTACCCGGATACTTCGCGCCATCGCTTGCCGCTCATCTGCACGACATAGGACCGGATCCGGGCCCGCTCGCTCGGGGTAATCCGCTACAGGAGACAGCCATGTCAGCGATCATTGAGCTCAATGCCGCACCCACGCGGCAAGTCACGGATTGGGTCGCGCTCGTGCATGAAGAGCTCGGGCCGCGTTTCGCCCAGCGCGCGGCGGCTGCCGACGAGTCCGACCGCTTCGTAGCCGACAACTATGCCGACCTCAAGGCGGCCGGACTGACCGCCGCAGGCGTGCCGCTCGAGCTGGGTGGCTCCGGCGCGCCCCATGCCGAGATGAGCGAGGTCATACGGGCCCTGGGGCGCTATTGCGGATCGACCGCGCTGGCCTTCTCCATGCACACGCACCAGGTCATGATGGCGCAGTGGCGTTGGCGCAATCAGAAGGCGCCCCTGGAGGGGTTGCTCAAGCGCGTGGCGGCCGAGCGCATCATCCTGCTCTCGAGCGGCGGGTCGGACTGGCTGCACGGTTCGGGCACCGCCACCCGTGTCGACGGCGGCTACCGCATCAATGCACGCAAGATCTTCTCCAGCGGCTCGCCGGCCGGCGACCTGCTCCTCACCAGCGCCGTGTACGAGGATCCCGAAGCGGGCCCCACCGTGCTGCATTTCGGCGTGCCGATGAACGCGCCCGGAGTGACGATCGACCCGGTCTGGCGCGCGCTCGGCATGCGCGCAACCGGTTCGCACGACATCGTGCTGAACGAGGTGTTCGTGCCGGATGCGGCGATCGGCGGCAAACGTCCGCAGGGCAAATGGCATATGCTGTTCCACATCGTCGCGCTGATCGCGATTCCGCTGGTCTACAGCGCGTACCTCGGCGTGGCCGAGGCGGCCCGTGACCTCGCCGTGCGCCAGGCCCGTCAGCGTCGCATCGACGGGCATCAGCGCGGCCGGGTCGGCGCAATGGATACCGAGCTTGCGGCTGCGCGCCTGGCGCTCGCCGACATGGTCGCCATGGGCAGCAGCGCCGCGCCGGGACCCGAGACGACCAACCGCATTTTCATCGGGCGCGGCCTGGTCGAGCGCGCGGCGATCGCCACCGTCGAGCACGCGATGGAAGTCTTCGGTGGCGCAGCGTTCCATCGCGACCTCGGCATCGAGCGGCTGTTCCGCGACGTGCAGGGCGCGCGCTTCCATCCGCTGACCGGGAGCGTGCAGCGCGACTATGCCGGCTGCATCGCCCTGGGTCTGGATCCCGACGGCATTCGATAGCGTACCGCGGCTAACCGGCCTGCTCGTGCAGTGAGTCGTTAGTTCGTTGCACGCCGTCACTCCCGCGCACGCGGGAATCCAGAACGACGTCTCGCCTGGACGCCCGCCCCCCGATAGGAGCATTCGGGGGCAAGTTTCCGCGGAGGTGACGAATCTCTGACCCAGGACACTAGCGGCCCTTGGCGACGCCCTCACGGCGCGGATCGGCGCCGCCGCTCCAGCCCTCGGGCGTGCGCAGGATGCCGTGCAGTCCGCTGGTCATGTCCGTGACGCGGATCGGGTGCCCCATGGCGGCGAGCGTGGCGGCAAGCGCCTCGGCCGCCGTGCCGCGCTCGAGCTCGGTCGGGCCGTTGCGGCTGCCCAGGTTGGGAGAATCGATCGCCGCCTGCACGTCCATGTTCCAATCGAGTATGGCGACCAGCGCCTTCAGCACGTAGTTGATGATGCGGCTGCCGCCGGGTGAGCCGATCACCAGCAGCAGCCTACCGTCCGCGTCGAAGACCAACGTGGGTGCCATCGAGCTTCGCGGCCGCTTGCCGGGCTCGACCCGGTTCGCCACCGGCACGCCGTCGCGCGCCGGCACGAAATCGAAGTCGGTGAGCTGATTGTTGAGGAGAAAGCCCCGCACCATGAGGCGGGCGCCGAACGACGACTCGATCGTCGTTGTCATCGAAACCGCATTTCCGTCGCGATCCACGATCGAGATATGGCTGGTGCCGGATTCGCTTAGCGACATGCTATTGGCGCGTGCGAGCTGAGCGCCGGGGGGTATGCCGGCCTCGGCGTGCTTCATCGACACTTCGGGGCGGATGAGCGCCGAACGTTCGCGCAAGTACGCGCTATCGAGCAGGCCTTCGACCGGCACCCGCACGAAACGGTCGTCGGCCGCATAGCGGTTGCGGTCGGCGAACGCGAGCCGCCCGGCCTCGGCGATCAGGTGGGCCGCATCCGCCGACCCTGGGCGCAGCGCGTTCAGATCGAAGCGCGCCAGGATGCCGAGCATCTGCAGCACTGCGATGCCGCCCGAGGACGAGGGCGGCATGCCGCAGACGCGATAGCTGCGATACGGCCGGCACAGAGCATCGAC
Source organism: Betaproteobacteria bacterium (assembly GCA_009377585.1). Lineage (NCBI taxonomy): Bacteria > Pseudomonadati > Pseudomonadota > Betaproteobacteria > Betaproteobacteria bacterium. Next base: position 6,543 of record WHTS01000056.1, on the reverse strand, counting down.
TTCGCGCACGGCATACGCGGCCAGATCCTCCTCGCGCATGGCACCGGGATTGGCCGGGTGCGCGCGAACCTCGGCCACGATGTCGCGCGCGATGTCACCGCGGTAGAACGCTCTAGCCCCATCGGCCGCGAGCGCGCGCAAGGTCGCTGCAAGCTCAGGATTGCGAAGCTCGGCCCCCGCGGGCTTGGGCGAGCCATCGGCCTGGAAGTACAACGCGCGCGCTTGCGCGTCCTGCGTGAGCTCCGGAACCCGTGCGAGGATGCGATGCACGCGCTCGGATAGCGGGTAGCCGTTCTCTGCCAGCGCGATTGCCGGTTCGAACAAGGTCTTCCACGGCAGCCGGCCATGACGGCGATGTGCGAGCTCGAGCAATCGCGCCACGCCGGGCACGCCGACGGAGCGCCCGCCCACGACCGCCTGGCGAAACGGCATGGGCTTGCCTCCAGCGTCGAGAAAGAGCTCGGCCGTGGCGGCGAAAGGCGCGGTTTCGCGGCCGTCGTAGGCGCGAATCCGGTTCGATTGCACGTCGTAATGGAGCAGGTAGGCGCCGCCGCCCAGGCCGGATGCATGCGGTTCCACCAGATTCAGCACGAGCTGAACCGCGATCGCCGCATCCATCGCGCTGCCGCCTTGCGCGAGCATGCGCAGTCCCGCATCGACCGCGAGCGGGTGCGCCGCGGCCACCATCTGTTCGCGTGCGTGTGCGACCGGGTGTTGGGTGCGGCCGGTGGCGGGCTCCGGCTGCAGCGGCCGCGCGACTTGCGCCAGGCCGTCGACAGCGGGCAGTACGAGCGCGAGCGCCAGGGTGCATATGACGAGCGTCAATTCACGCGCACGCCCGTATCCGCGATGATCTTCTTCCACTTCGGCGTATCGGCTTCGAGGAAGCGGCGAAACTGCTCCGGCGTGTTGGGGCTGATCTCGCCGCTCAAGGTGGTGATGCGCGACTTCACGTCCGCCAGCCCAAGGATGCGGTTGACCTCGCCATTGAGCTTGTCGAGGATCGGCGCCGGCGTGCCTGCCGGGGCGAAGATGCCGAACCAGAGGTAGGTCTCGAATCCCGGTACGCCGGCCTCGATCGCCGTGGGAACGGAGGGCACCGCCGGCGAGCGTTTCGCACTGCTGACCGCGAGCCCGCGCAACTTCCCGGCGACGACATGGGGGTGCGAGGTCGAGATCGTATCCCAGGTGAGCGCCACTTCGCCGCCCATCAATGCCGTGATCGACGGCGCCGCGCCCTTGTACGGCACGTGCACCAGCTGAATCCCGGTCGCGGCCTGGAACATCGCCATGACCAGGTGCCCGCCGCTGCCGGCGCCGGGCGAGGAGAAAGCGAGCTGTCCGGGCCGTGCCTTGGCGAACTTCACCAGCTCCTGCACCGAGCGCACCGGAAGCGACGGATGTACCACGAGGTAGAACGGCAGCGTCGCGATCTGGACCAGCGGCGCGAGATCGCGCTCGGGATCGTAGGGCAGGTTCCGGTACAGAAACGCGGCCACGTAGTTGCTGGTCGCGGACATGAGCAGCGTGTAGCCGTCGGGCGGCGCCTTCGCCACCATGGCGGTGCCGATGGTGCCGGTCGCGCCGGCGCGATTGTCGACGACGAAGGTCTGCCCGAGCGATTCGGTCAGCTTCTGTCCCACCAGCCGGGCCAGCGTGTCGGTCGGGCCGCCCGCCGGAAAGGGCACTACGATGCGCACCGTCTTGGTCGGATAATTCTGGGCGTGGCAGGCGAACGTCGCAGCCAGCGCGGCTGCGAGTGCAACACGGCGTGCGAACATGGGTGCGCTTCTCCTTGCCGGTGCCCCTGCGGCCTGGCTTTTGCAAGCGAGTGGGTGCGTTTTGGGTGGCGAAGCGATGGTAGCGACTGGGTCGGCGAGGGTCAATTTTGTCAGGCGGGTTTTTACGAGGGCAACAGGTTTGTCGTTCGCTTCGGTTTCTTGCGTGATGCTCGGAGCAACGTCATTCCTGTGACAACGCGAATCCGTAGATGTGATTGAATTCGCTCGCCTCCCGCGTGCGGGGAGCGGTCTCGAATCAGGTTCATCAGAGGTTCCTGAGGCAATGGCTGAGCAGCACGCGAAGGCGCTTGGAGGTACGGCGCAAAACGATTCGGGCGCCGCGGCGCCGTTGGGCGAGCTCGCCCGGCGGCCCTTGTTCGAACCGTTGCGCGCGCTGCTGGAGGCTTTGCCGGGGTCCGGACCGTGTGATCTCGCAGCGCTGAACGCGCTCTTTTCCGGGCATGCCGAGAAGGCGACCGACGACCCAGCGCACCAGCAGCACCAGCAGCACCAGCAGCACCAGCGTGGCGTTCATACGGCCGGCCCGATCGTTCCCGCGGCAGGTGCGATCCGGTTGGTAGCGCCGGACGATGCGCCGATCGCCTACGAGCAACGCATCGTCGCGCGCGCCGAAATCGTGACCCGGCCGCACAACTGGCACGACTTCTTCAATGCACTGGTGTGGCTGCGTTTCCCGCAGACGAAACATCGCCTGGCTGCCTTGCATGCGGCCGGCATGAAGTCGCCGGCGCGCGACGGCCGCCGCGGGCCGATCCGCGATGCTGCAACCCAGTTCGACGAAAGCGGCATCGTGGTCGCGGCGTCCGACGCGCATCTGCTGGATCTGCTCGCCGAGCGCCGCTGGAAGGACCTTTTCTGGGCTCGGCGACGGGATGTGGGGCAGCGAATGCGCTTCGTCGTGTTCGGTCACGGCCTGTACGACGCGCTGCGTGCGCCCTTCTATCGGATCTGCGGCCGCGCTGCGGTCGTCGTCGTCCCACAGACCTGCATCGACGCGCCGGCGGAAACGCTCTGCGCCCGCGTCGATCCGATCCTCGCCGAGCGATTTGCTCGGCGCACGTGGTATCCGCGGCCGAAGACGCTGCTCGCATTGCCGCTGCTCGGCATTCCGGGCGTGTGCGCCGGGAACGAGGATCCTGCGTACTATGACGATGCGGTGCAGTTCCGGCCGCCGCCACGCGATCCGGCGGAATGAGAATGCGCCTTCGCACGAGGCGCCCGGGTTCCGAATCGCCCGAGACGGATCGGGCTTGCTGTCGACCTCCTTTACAGTCCCCGCGTAAGAATCTTTCCGGGTTGCCTGCGCAATGCTGGATTCACCGCCGTTTCGTGCTGAATTCCGCATCCGGATGCTACCTAGCATGCAATGTGCATGGCTTGGCGGCGCAGTCGAGTTCGATCCGTAGCCCGACCCGGCGCGGCCGTTCGCCGAACCGTAACTGGAGGAATGCAAATGACATCGCTTCGCATGCTCAGCGTATTGCTGGCGCTAACTTCATCGCTTGCCAGTTTCGGGGTATCGGCGGTGCCGTTCTTCTGGACCGACTGGGTGAGCGCCAGCACCCCGCCGGGCGGAGGATTTCGGGCCCATGGCACCATCACCACCACGACCTCGACCGTGGATGTGACCTACACCAATGCGAGCGGCGTCGGCTTCTACAACACCGGAGCGGCAGGCGAGGAAGACTATTGGACCAATGGCGTTTTTAGCAACACTCGTAATCCGGCGACCTCGCCGTATACCGGCGCGCTCGTCGACAACATCCCGACGGGAACCGACCTGATCGCATTGCGGTTCGCTGGCAACCAGACGCTGGAGTTCTCGGTGGCCATCGCCAACCCCGTATTCGCCTTCGTCAGCCTGAATCGCAACGGCTACTCGTTTCTCAACCAGGATTTCGACATCCTGAGCCTCGGCGGGGAAGACGGGAACGACTGCGGTTACTGGGGTTGCGGCGGCATATCAAAAGTCGTGGTCAATCTCGGCAACGGGAACTTCGAGTATCAGCTCAATAGCAACAACGTCGGCGGCACCGAGCCGCACGGCGCGATTCGATTCAAGGGCGGCTTCGATACGCTCACCTGGCGGAGCTCGTCGAACGAATTCTGGAACGGCTTCACGGTCGGCGTTCAGGGCACCGCGGCCGAGCTGCCCTGCGAGGTGAATCCCTCGCTGCCCGAGTGCTCCCCCGGGCAGGTTCCGGAGCCGGCGACTCTCGGATTGCTCGGGTTGGGCCTCGTCGGTCTTTGGTTCAGCCGTCGCAGGCTAGTCTAGGCTCACGCGGCGCGGCGGCGGGCAATCGGCGCTAGCCCGATCGCTCGAAGAGCTCTCTCCCGATCAGCCACCGCCGAATTTCGGAGGTTCCCGCGCCGATCTCGTATAGCTTGGCATCGCGCAGCAGCCGCCCGGTCGGGAAGTCGTTGGTGTAGCCGACACCGCCCAGGCACTGGATCGCCTCCGAGGCCATCCAGGTGGCCCGTTCGGCCGCGTAGAGGATCGCGCCGGCCGCGTCGTACCGTGTGACCTCGCCTCGATCCAGCGCCTGCGCCACCGCGTAGACGTAGGCCCGTGAGGCCGACAGCGTCGTATACATATCGGCGAGCTTGCCCTGCATGAGCTGGAAGGTGCCGATCGGCTGGCCGAACTGGTGGCGCTCGTGCACATAGGGCAGCACGACGTCCAGGCACGCTTGCATGATGCCGAGCGGGCCGCCGGCCAGGACCGCCCGCTCGTAGTCGAGCCCGCTCATGAGGACATCCACGCCGCGGTCGATGCCGCCGAGGATGTTGTCCGCCGGCACCTCGCACTCCTGAAAGATCAGCTCGCAGGTGTTCGATCCACGCATGCCGAGCTTGTCGAGCTTGGGGCCGGTGGAGAATCCGGGGAAGCCGAGCTCGATCAGGAAGGCGGTGATGCCGCGCGCGCCGGCGTCGGGCTGGGTTCGGGCGTAGACGACCAGCACGTCCGCATCCGGCCCGTTGGTAATCCACATCTTGCTCCCGTTCAGGACGTAACGATCGCCCTTGCGCTCAGCCCGCAGCTTGAGGCTCACCACGTCGGACCCCGATCCCGGCTCGGACATCGCCAGCGCCCCGACATGCTCGCCCGTGATGAGCCGCGGCAGATATCGACCCTTCTGTGCATCGGTGCCGTTACGCCGGATCTGGTTCACACACAGGTTGGAATGCGCGCCGTACGACAGGCCGACCGAGGCCGAGGCGCGGCTGATCTCTTCCATGGCGACGACGTGGGCGGTGTAGCCGAGGCCCGCCCCGCCATAGGCTTCCTCCACCGTGATGCCGAGCAGTCCCATGTCGCCGAGCTGGCGCCACAAAGGCTGGGGAAAGGCGTTGTCGCGGTCGATCGCGGCCGCGAGCGGGGCGATTTCCTGGCCGCAGAACTGCGCGATGCTGGCGCGCAGGATGTCGATGCTTTCGCCCAGGCCGAAGCCCAGGCTGGGATACGAGGTCATGGGTGCGCCTTGGGTAGCTTCTGCTGCGTAGCGTTCGCCGTGGTATGGCGGTCCGCTATGGTTCTCCGCCCGCTATGGTTCTCCGCCTGCTTGCAGCCGTCAAGCAAAGGCCCGGTTTGTGCTTCGCAACATCGGCCCGCTACAATAGTTCAGTTCCCGCATGAGCCCCAGCATGAGCCCCGCATTGACCCCGTCCGTCGTCCCTTCCCGACCACCTGCTAGCGCGCCGGCCAACGGCCTGGAATACGCGTTCGGCGAGGAGGTGCCCGCGCCCGCCGGCAGCATCGAAGTCGCACCCGGCGTGCATTGGCTGCGCATGCCGTTGCCGTTCGCACTGGATCACATCAACCTGTGGCTGCTGGCCGACGGCGACGGCTGGACGCTGATCGACTGCGGGCTCAACCACAAGGCGACCGTCGCGCTCTGGGAGCAGGCTTTCGGAGGGTTGCTCGGAGGCCGCCCGATCAAGAGGTTAGTGGTAACTCACTATCATGCAGATCACGTCGGGCTGGCGGGTTGGCATCAGCGGCGGTGGGATGCGCCGCTGTGGATGACCGAGGGCGAGTTCCTCACAGCGCTGGCCCTGTACCACGAAACGCCGGGTCACCACCGCGGCGCGATGTTCGACCTGTTCCGGGCGCACGGCCTGGACGAGGCGCGCATCGAAGGCATGAAAGTCTTCTCCGGTGCTTATCCCCGCCTCATCAGCGAGCTTCCGCATACCTTCCGCCGCATCATGCCGGACGAGCGGCTGGAGATCGGCGGGCGGCCATGGCGGGTTCTGATCGGTCACGGCCACGCGCCCGAGCACGCTTCGCTTCATTGCGACGCCCTGGGTGTGCTGATCGCCGGCGACATGGTGCTGCCCAGGATCAGCACCAATATCAGCGTGCGGCCGGTCGAACCGGAAGGCAATCCGCTCGCGCAATTCCTGCAGTCGCTGGAACGCTTTGCGGCATTGCCGCATGACACCTTGGTGCTGCCGTCGCACGGCCTGCCGTTTCGCGGCATGCAAGCCCGAATCGCCCAGTTGCAGAAGCACCACGCGGAGCGCTTGGACGAGCTCAAGGCAGCCTGTAGCGAACCGCGCTGCGCCCGCGAGCTCGTCCCGGTGCTCTTTCGCCGCACGCTGGACGATCACGCCTGGTATTTCGCGATGGGCGAATGCATCGCTCACCTCAACTGCCTGATGCACGCGGGGTGGCTACGGCGCGAACGCGACGCTAGAGGCGTACTGCGCTTCAGCGCGACGTGAGTTCCAAGGACAA
>WHTS01000055.1 GCA_009377585.1 Betaproteobacteria bacterium | reverse complement strand
CGGCCGGTGCCTCGCGCCGGCTAGCCTTGGCCGGGCACAACGGGCCATATCACTATTCGATTTCAATCGATTTCGGAGCGCATGGCCCGATTCGGGCGCAGCATTGCGGGCGTCGCTACGCTGCGACAACCCCCGGTAAATACGTGCTATAACGTACGTGTATGTAGCGATGCGCGCATTGTCGCGAATCGTTAATCTGCGGGCCGATCGGTTGGATGTATGAAGCAACTCGACCTCACGTGCTTCCTCAGCATACTATTCGTCGCGCTGACTTGGCCCCGTCCGCCGCGCACCTGCTGGAGTTGCCGAACAAGATTTCGTTGTCACCCGATGATTATCTGACAGTGCAACAGATCTATCGCGGGTGGGCGTTGCTGGGAGTGGTTATTTTGGGAGCGGTGTTGTCGACAGCGGCGCATCTCATCGTATTGCGGCTTCGCCGGCAGCCATGGCTACTGGCCGCGGTGGGGTTGGCGTGTTTGCTCGCAGGGCAGGCCGTTTTCTGGACGTTCACCTTCCCGGCCAACCAGGAGACGGGCAACTGGACCATGTTGCCGGAAAATTGGACACGTTTGCGTGAACAATGGGAATATTCGCATGCGGCGGGCGCACTGCTCAACCTGAGCGCGTTCGTGGCGCTGCTCTGGGCTGCGTTGCGCCGAGGCGACGGACCGAGCAGGCATTCCTAAGAGTTTCCAGTTCCAGTAAATGACGAGAGGAGGAGTCGACCAAAATGGGCAAGGTGGCTAACAATGCCGACTTCTGGGCCGGGGTGATGTTCATCCTCTTCGGCGCAGCTGCGGTTTACATGTCGCGCGATTACCCCATGGGGAGCGCGATGCGGATGGGGCCGGGCTACTTCCCCACCTACCTCGGCATCCTGATGATGTTGTTCGGTCTGGGCATCGGCGCCAAGGGGCTTTTGAAAGGCAGCGATGCGATCGGGCCATGGGCATTCCGGCCGATCGTCGTGCTCAGCCTCGGCGTGATCGTGTTCGGCCTGCTGATCGAGCGGGTCGGGTTCGTGCCGTCGCTGGTCGCCCTCATCGTCATCACCACGTTTGCGGGGCGCGACATCAAATGGCTCGAACTCCTGATCGTCACCATCGCGCTGGTCGCCGGCGCAGTAGCAGTGTTCATCTACGGCATCGGCCTGCCGTATCAACTTTTCTGGTGGTACTAGCCCATGGACATCAGCGAGCTGTTCCCCAATCTCTATCTCGGGTTCTCCGTCGCGTTGACCTTGTCGAACCTGATGTACTGCTTCATCGGCGTGTTTCTCGGCACCATGATCGGCGTGCTCCCGGGCATCGGCCCGCTGGCGACCATCGCGATGCTGCTGCCGATCACCTTCAACCTGCCTGCGATCCCGGCGCTGATCATGCTCTCCGGCATCTACTACGGCTGCCAGTACGGCGGTTCCACCACCGCGATTCTGGTCAAGCTGCCCGGCGAATCGGCCTCGGTCGTCACCTGCATCGACGGCCATGAAATGGCCAAGGCGGGCCGCGCCGGCCCCGCCCTGGCCATCGCCGCGATCGGGTCGTTCTTCGCCGGAACGGTCGGAACGATATTGATCGCCCAGTTCGGGCCGCCGATCGCCGAAATGGCCCTGCAATTCGGGGCAGCCGAGTATTTCTCGCTCATGGTCATGGGCCTGATCGCCGCCTCGGTGCTGGCCTACGGGTCGATGTCGAAGAGCCTCGCCATGGTTCTGCTGGGCCTGATCATCGGCATCATCGGCACCGACGTAAATTCGGGTATGGCCCGCTTCTCGTTCGGTATCGCCGGGCTCACCGACGGCATCTCGTTCTCCGTGATCGCCATGGGACTGTTCGGGGTGGCCGAGATCGTCAAGAATCTGGAAGGCGTTGGCGGCAAGCGAGATCTGCTGTTCCAGAAGCTCAAGCACCTGTACCCAACCAAGGAGGACCTGAAGCTTTCCTGGAAGCCGATCGTACGCGGGACCGCCATAGGCGCGTTCTTTGGTACGCTGCCCGGTGCGGGACCGACCATCGCCGCGTTCTCCACCTACGCGCTGGAAAAGAAGCTGTCCAAGCGTCAGGAATTGTTTGGCAAGGGCGCCATCGAAGGCGTGGCCGGGCCGGAAGCGGCGAACAACGCCGCCGCGCAGTGCGCGTTCATCCCGACCCTCACGCTCGGCATACCGGGCAGCGGCACCATGGCGCTGATGCTCGGCGCGCTGACGATCCAGGGCATCGCGCCCGGGCCGCAGGTGATGACCCAGCGCCCCGATCTCTTCTGGGGGCTGGTCGCGAGCATGTGGATCGGCAACGCGATGCTGGTGATCCTGAACCTGCCGCTGGTCGGGCTGTGGGTGAAGCTCCTGACGGTGCCCTACCGGATACTGTTCCCCGCCATCATGATGTTCATGACGATCGGGGTCTACAGCCTGAACAATGCCTCGCTCGATCTGTACCTGATGATCATCTTCGGTTGTCTGGGCTATCTCTTCATCAAGCTGCAATGCGAGCCCGCGCCGCTGATTCTGGCGGTCGTGCTCGGCCCTTTGATGGAGGAAAACCTGAGACGGGCGCTACTGATATCGCGCGGCGATCCGACCGTGTTCGTCACCCGCCCGATCAGTCTCGGGTTCCTGATCGTCACGGTCATCTTCCTGGCGATCATGCTGCTGCCGGCGGCTATGGCGAAACGCAAGGAAGCACTCGCCGGAGAGGCGTCGTAACCCCTCTAACGAGACTGGCATGCGTCAATCGATGCGCATGCCGGTCTGCTTCGCCACCTTGCTCCACTTCGCGATCTCGGGCCGGTGCTAAGCTTTCGCGGCTCCAAAGCGCATCTCGCGCCCCTTCGAGGGAAGAGACATGGATCGATCGCTGCTGGTGAGCTGGTACGATCTCGCGACTGCGACCCGCAGCCGTTATCTCGATTGGCTGCATGGCACCTATATCCCGAAACTGTTGCAGGCGCCGGGCGCTTTGTCAGCGGCACATTACGAAGTCGACCAGAACGAAAAACCCCTTGCGCACCTGCGCCACACGGGCGACGAGACCCTGCCGCAGGGCGGAAGCCATATCTTCATCCTGGCCGCCCGCGATGCGCACGTGTTCGCGGACCTCACGCCTTTCCGCTACAAGCCGAATGCAGCCGAGCGGAGGATGCTGGCCCTGCGCCAGGGCGAACGCGTAAACATCTTCACCGAAGAGCATCGCGCGCAAGGGCCGGAAGCAAGACGGCGCGAGGGCCGCTACACCCTCGCGCCCGCAATCCAGCTCGGCAATTTCAATTCCGGCTCGTACCCCGATGAGGACGAGCTGTTGTCATGGTACGCACACCTGCGCCTGCCGAACTTCCAGAACCTGCCCGGCGGCATTTGCATCCGCAAGATGGTATCGGTGTCCGGCTGGGCCAAACACGGCGTGCTGTACGAGTTCACCTCGCTCGAGGCGCGCGCACGGAGCTTTCGCGCACACGAAGCGAAGAACCGGAAGCTGTCGGCGTGGACCCACGATGTCGTGGCCAAGCTCGTGCACGCACCGGGCTCTCCCGCGGTCGCGCAACGCATCTGGCCGCCAGTGAAGGTGAAGCCTCCAGCGCAGGCGCGAAAGCGCAGTGCTCGCGCCTGACTGGCATCGCTGCGGGTATCGCGTTTTAGTTTGGATAACCGATTCGTAGCCGACCACCCCGTCCGCGACACTGTCGCGTCCCGCCCCTCCTTGTCAAGGAGGGGAGATGTCCAACGATTTCCCCTCCTCTCATGAAGAGGGGTGTCGGCGCAGCCGACGGGGTGGTGTGGTTCTACTACCTCACCGAACCTTGAACACGAGCTTGCCGCGCAAGTGCCGCCCTTCGCTGATGCGGTGCGCCTCGACCGGCTCGGCGAGCGGGAAGAGCTCGATCTCGGGGACACGGATGGCGCCGCTGGTCGCGAGCTGCGCCACGCGTTCGAGGTGGGCGCGATCGCGTCCGACTGCGGGGCGCAGCGAAGTCACGTCGGGACGCGGCGAAGCCGGCGCTTTTCCGCCCGACGCGATGAAGGCGGCTCGCCCGCCGGGGCGCAACACCGAAAACGAGCGCGCCGCGACATCGCCGCCCACGGTTTCGAACACGCAATCGCAGCCGGAAACCTCGCGCGTGAAATCCTGCGTGCGGTAGTCGATCACCTGGTCCGCGCCGAGGCCGCGCACATAGTCGAGGTTGGCCGTGCCGGCCGTAGCGATCACGCGGGCGCCGATGTGCCTGGCGATCTGAATCGCAATGCCGGCCACTCCGCCCGCACCGCCCTGAATGAGGATGGTCTCGCCTTTCTGCAGCTTCAACGTATCCTCGATCGACACCAGCGCAGTGAGCCCCGCAAGCGCAAGCGCGGCGCAGGCTTCGTGCGACAAGGCCTCGGGCTTGCGCGCGACTATGGCGGCCTTGATCGCCACCTTCTCGGCATATGCCGCCTCCTGCCCGGCGTCGCACACCGCGAACACGGGATCGCCGACCTTCAAATCGCTCACGCCTTCGCCGAGCGCCGCCACCACGCCGGAAAAATCGCGCCCCGGAATGTAGGGAAAGGTCGTGATGGGCGCATAGCTGCCGGCGCGAACCTTCCAGTCCGCCCCGTTCACGCTCGCGGCATGCACGTCCACCACGATCTCGCCCCGGCCGGCGACCGGGTCGGCCACATCGCCGTAGTGCATGACTTCCGGACCGCCGTGCTGCATGAAATAGGCTGCTTTCATTCTCTCGCTCCTAAAATCCCAGCGCGCTATGACTTGGGGTCAGGTCTTGATTGTTGCATCTTGCCACCCAACTCAACCTACCCGGAGACAAACACCCGCCCGCTAGCCGCGTGTTCGCAGCGCAGCATGCAACAAGCAAGACCTGACCCCAATGCTATGCTATGCCAGCGCAGGATGGCGCTGGTGCCACCCGCACGCCTGCTCGTAGGCATGCGCCACGCGATAGAGCAGCGCCTCGCTGAAGGGCTTGCCGACCAGCTGCATGGCGAGCGGCAGGCCCGCGCCGCTGAATCCGATCGGCACCGAGACTGCGGGGCTGCCGGTCACGTTGAAGGGCGCACGAGCCTGCCTCGCATAGGTGTACTCGACCGCCTGCGGATCGTCGATGCGGCAAGCCGGATCCATCGAGCTCGCCGTGAGCGCAACGTCGATGCGATCGAACAGCGCATGGAATTCCTGCATGAGCTTGCGCCGCAGGCGCGTCGCATTGATGTAATCGGCTGCGCGCACGAAGGCACCCGCCATGATGCGTTCGCGCGCGAACGCGCCGTAATCCTGCGGCCGCTCGCGCAACCAGGTCTCGTGCACCGCGAACGCCTCGCTGGTGAGGATGGTGCGGTTGCAGGCGACGTAGTCGTCCAGGCGCGCGGTCTCGATCTCCCGCACCTCGGCGCCGAGCTCGCTCAGGCGGCTTGCAGCGGCGTCGATCGCGGCCGTCATCTCTGGGTCGGCCTGCATATCGCGCGTATAGAAATGGCGGATGACGCCCACGCGCAGCCCGCGCACGCCGCCCTCGAGCGCGGCGCCATAACCGCCGACGGCGCGATTGGCGCTGCCCGGGTCGGCGGGATCGTAGCCGGCGAGCAAATCCAGCATGAGGGCGTTGTCGCGCACGGTTCGGGTCATCGGCCCGATGTGATCGAGCGAGAATGCGAGCGGCACGACCCCACGCCGGCTCACCAGACCGTAGCTCGGCTTCATGCCGATGATGCCGCAGAGCGATGCCGGGTTGCGCACCGAGCCGCCGGTATCGGTTCCGATCGCGGCCGGCACGAAGCCGGCAGCGAGCGCGGCGCCGGAGCCGCTGGAAGAGCCGCCGGTGAAGCAGTCCCGGTTCCATGGGTTGCGCGCCGGCGGCCACGGCAGATCGAACGACGGGCCGCCGATGGCGAATTCATGCGTGGAAAGCTTGCCCATGAACACGGCGCCCGCGCCGCGCAGCCGCTGCGTCACCACGGCATCCGCACGGGCGACGTTATCCTGCAGGATCTTCGAATGCGCGGTGGTCGGCAGGCCGGTGTAGTCGATGATGTCCTTGAGCGCATACGGCACGCCGTGGAACGGACCGCGCCAAGCCCCACGCGCAATTTCGGCTTCGGCCTGGCGCGCATCCTCCAACGCCAGCTCCGGAGTGAAGCGCAGGAACGCGTTCAGCTTCCCGTCGTGCGCCTCGATGCGCCGAATCAGCGCTTGCGTCCATTCCAGCGGCGAGAGCTTGCGCGCGCGCAGCAGCTCGGCGCCCTCGGCAACGCCCAGATAGTCGAGCGTGCTCATGGCACACCTCGCATATCGAGCGAGAACACGTGCGCGGGCTCGTCGGCATAGACCAGCTCATCGATCGGGAGCTTGGCGCGACGCTTCTGCGAGGCCTGCGTCGCGCGCAGAAGCTCTTCGAGATGCGTCTGCGTCAAGTGCGTCAGACCGATCTCGGCCGCCATGCGGCGGATGTCGTCCAAGCAAAGCGCGCCTTCAGCCATTGCCCACCTCCCGGTCGTTCGAGGATGCTGCGAGTCGATTCTATCGCCATCCGTCCCGGTCAGAAGGGTTCGATGTTATCGAGACGGAAGCCAGCACAAGTAGCCGTTGGCCGACCCGCGTTAGCAATTCCTCTCTTATCGGAGTAGATTTGCGACTGGATCGAAATCCTCCATCTTGCAGATGGTATCCATGAGCGCTGTATTCACGCCGACTCGTTACAAGCTGTCCGTCGACGATTATCACAAGCTCGGTGAAGCGGGTATCTTGAGCGAAGATAGCCGCATCGAGCTGATCGAGGGAGATCTTATCGAGATGGCGCCCATCGGCGGCCCGCACATGCGGTGCTTGAACCGGCTCACCCGCTTGCTCGTTACGGCGGTCGGCGATCTTGCCGTCGTTTCCGTACAGAACCCGGTGATGCTGCCGCCGCGCTCGGAGCCGCAGCCGGACATCGCGCTATTGCGTCCGGGCATCGACAGTGCCGAGGCGCGAGTTCCCTTTGCGGCAGACGTGCTGCTGATCGTCGAGGTCGCCGATTCCACCCTATCCTACGATAGCCGCATCAAGTTGCCCCTCTATGCGCAGGCGGGCATCGTGGAAACCTGGATCGTGGACGTGCATGGCCAACGCATCGAGTCGTTTCATGCACCATCCGCATCCGCCTATTCCCGCAGCGCGACATACGCCCGCGGCGCCTCGATATCGCCGCTCGAGCTGCCGGCGGTGAGCATCCGCGTGGACGATCTGTTTGGCTGATTTCGGTGAAGCTATCGACGCAATCCTGAAGGTCTTGCGTGCCTCGACTCAAGGCAGCAATACCGTCGAGCCGGTGGTCTTGCGCGCCTCCAGGTCCTGCTGCGCCGCAGCCGCCTCGCTCAACGGATAAGTCTGGTTGATGACGATCTTCACCTTGCCGCTGGCCACCACCCGGAACAGCTCGCGCGCGGCCTTCTGCAGATCCTCCGGGGTCGCGTTGTAGGTGCCCAGCGTCGGTCGCGTCAGAAAGAGCGAGCCCTTCTGCGCCAAAATGCCGATGTTCACCGGCGCCACGGCGCCGGAAGCGTTGCCGAAGCTCACCATCATGCCCAGAGGGCTGAGGCAATCGAGCGAGCCCACGAACGTGTCCTTGCCGACGCCGTCGTATACCACCGGCACACCCTTGCCGCGGGTGATGGCTTTGACGCGCTCGGTAAAATTCTCCTTCGAAGTGACGATGACGTGGCGGCAGCCGGCCTTCTTCGCCAGCGCGACCTTGTCGTCGCTGCCTACCGTGCCGATCACCATCGCGCCCAGTGCTTTCGCCCACTGGCAGAGGATCAAGCCGACGCCACCGGCGGCCGCGTGCACCAGGATGGAATCGCCGGCGCGCACGCGATAGGTCCGGCGCACCAGGTACTGTGCGGTCAGGCCCTTGAGCATCATCGCCGCGGCGGTCCTGTCCGGTATGGCTGCCGGCAGCTTCACCAGCCGGTCGGCGGGGCGCAGCAGCACATCGGCATAGGCGCCGAGCGGTCCCGAGTAGGCGACTCGATCGCCTGGCTTGAGGTTCCGGACCCTCGGGCCCACCGCCTCGACCACCCCGGCGCCTTCCGAGCCCAGGATGAACGGCAGCTGCATGGGATAGAGGCCGCTGCGCTGGTACGTATCGACGAAGTTCAATCCCACCGCGGTGTTGCGCACGCGGACCTGGCCAGACCCGGGAGCGCCCACCTCGACTTCTTCCCACCTGAGCTTTTCCGCCCCGCCGTGCTCGTGGATGCGAATCGCATGTGCCATGGACCCTTCTCCCTTCCGAAGTTCAGCGCGGCTCACGTTGTCCGCGCCGGATGTACGCCTTAATCCTACCACCGGCCAGCCATCGATCCTCCGCAGCCGGCATCACCGCGTGCGCCCCAGCGCGTGGCTGCCCAGCAGCTCGACGATGCGCTGCGGCGTGACGGGCGCCTCGGCGATCCGAACCCCGAACGGCGCCAAGGCATTTTCCACCGCGCTCACGATCGCGGCGATCGCCGGGATGGTGCCGCCCTCGCCCGCCCCCTTGATGCCCAGCGGGTTCAGGGGCGACGGCGTTTCCAGGTGGACCAGGTCGATGCGCGGCACATCGGTCGCGAGCGGCAGCAGGTAATCGGCAAACGTGCCGGTCAGGAGCTGCGCCTGATCGTCGTACACGAGGCGCTCGAACAGCGCATTACCGATGCCGTGGGCGACCCCGCCGATCACCTGCCCGTCCACGACCATGGGATTGATCACCCGCCCGCAATCGTGCGCGACCGTGTAGCGCAGGATCAGGACCGCGCCGGTCTCGATGTCGACCTCGACCTCGGCGACGTGCGTGCCGTTCGAATACGCAGACTGTGCCGGCGTGAAATGCGCGGTGTGCTCCAGCCCCGGCTCGAGCTCACCGGCCATCGAGAACCCCGGCATGCCGACCGATCGCACCGCGATCTCGCGCAGGCTCTTGCGCACGTCCGGCGCGCTCTTCAGGCGCACGTACCCATCCGCCAGCTCGAGGTCCTCCAGCAGGCACTCCATCATGCCGGCGGCGATTGTCTTCGCCTTGAGCGCTACTTCGAGACCAGCCAGGTGGACCGAGGGCCCGGCATTGGCCGCCGTGCGCGCGGCGAAGGTTCCGATGCCGAGCGAAATCGCCGCTGTGTCGCCGGTGACCACCGTGACATCGTCGAGCCCGACGCCGAACTGCTCGGCTGCGATCTGCCCGAGTGTCGTCTTGTGCGACTGGCCCTGCGGCGTCGCACCCGTGTACACGACGATCTTTCCCGAGGTCGAGATGCGCACCGTGGCGCTCTCGTAAGGCCCCAGCCCGGTCGCCTCGACCGCATTCGCAATGCCGATGCCGATGTGGCGGCCAAGGCTGCGCGCTTGCGCCTGGCGTTGCCTGAAGCCGTCGTAGCCGGAGGCTTCGAGAGCGGCGGCCTGGCACGCCGGGTAATCGCCGCTGTCGTAGGTCACCGGCCGGCCATCGCGGAAGATGATGCCGACGTTGTAGGGCATCTGCTCGGGACGGATGAAATTGCGCCGTCGCACCTCGGCCGGATCGAGCTCGAGCTCGCGTGCGACCCGGTCCATCAACCGCTCCATCGTCACGACGGCTTCGGGGCGGCCGGCCCCGCGCACGGGTGTGGTCTGGATCTTGTTCGTGTAGACCGAGACCACGTCGAGCTTGAAGCTCGGGATGACGTAGGGTCCCGGCACCGTGGTCGCGGCAATCCACGGCAGCACGATGCCCCAGGGCACGTAGGCGCCGGTCTCGTGGATGAGCTCGCCGCGCAGGCCCAGGATGTGCCCGTCGCGGTCGACCGCGATCTCCATGTCCCAGTATTGGTCGCGCTCCTGGTGGGTCGCGAGAAAGTTTTCGCGCCGATCCTCGATCCACTTCACCGGCCGGTCCAGCACGCGTGCGGCGAACGCCAGGTTGACGTATTCCGGGTAGAAGGAGCCCTTGGGGCCGAACCCGCCGCCGACGTCGGGCGTGACCACGCGCACCTGATGGTCGCCCAGGTCGAACATGTCCAGCAGGCAGCGCTTCAGTCGATGCGAGCCCTGCGACGAAACGAACAGCGTGTACGCATCCGTCGGTTTTTCGTAGCGCGCCACCGCGCCGCGGCATTCCATGAAGAACGGACCGCCCCGGTGCTGGTAGATCCGTTCGCGAAACACGTGCGCCGCACCCGCGAACGCCCGGTCGGCGTCGCCCACCTGCACCGGAAACCGTGCCGCGACATTGGAGTCGGCCTCGGCATGCGCGGTCGTCGTGCCGGGCGCGAGTGCGGCGCGGCAGTCGTTGACCGCAGGCAGCGGCTCGTAGGCGACCTCGACGCGGTCGGCGGCGTCCTCGGCGATGTAGCGGCTGTCCGCGACCACGCACGCGACCGGCTCGCCAGCATAGCAAACCTCGTCTTTCGCCAAGGCGTAGGGCATCCGCGGCGCGCGCAGCGAGGGATGCGGCACGAGCAGCGGCAGCGTCTGCCGGCGCACCGGTTCCGGCAAATCGGCAAACGCGAAAACGGCGTGCACGCCGGGCAGCGCAAGTGCGGCCGACTTGTCGATGCGGCCGATGCTTGCGTGCGCATGGGGGCTGCGCACGAACGCGGCATGCAGCATGGCGGGGAAATGGATGTCGTCGACGAACTGGCCCTCACCACGCAGCAGCGCGGGATCTTCCTTGCGCGGGGCAGAGGCGCCGAATCCCGTGAGGCTCACAGCCGCACCTCGCGCATGCGCTTGGCGGCGGCGAGCGCCGCGTCGACGATGCCCTGATAGCCGGTGCAGCGGCAAAGATTGCCCGAGAGCACGTCGCGCACTTGGGCTTCGCCCGGATCCGGGTTATCGCGCAGGAACTCGGTCAGAGTCATCAACATGCCTGGCGTGCAGAATCCGCATTGCAGCCCGTGGCAATCGCGAAACGCCTGTTGCAGCGCATTGAGACCTGCGCCGCTCGCGAGCGATTCGACGGTGGAGACTTCGGCGCCATCGCATTGCACCGCGAGCATCAGGCACGCGCGCGCACTGGCGCCGTCGACCAGCACCGTGCAGGCGCCGCACACGCCGTGTTCGCAGCCGACGTGTGTGCCGGTGAGTTGCAGCTCGTGGCGCAGAAAATCGACCAGCGTCAGGCGGGTTTCGACTTCGCCGCGAAAGGCTTTCCCGTTCACGTGCACGCGGATGGTTCTCGTGTCAGTCATGCGGCCGCCTCCGAACCGTCAGCGAGTCGCATACGCCAAGCTGTCGGCGGCTTGGCGGCAATTCGATTTGCGGTCGATCCCCGCAAGCGGGGCCCCTCCGAGCCGCCTATCAAGCCTTGCGGCCAAGCCGTCGGTGCCCGGCGCCGATTCGCCTTGCGGTCGATCCCCACTGCGTGAGGCCCCTCGCCCGGTAGGCTCACGTCGCCCCCCTCGCACGGGAATCTCATGCCGCCGCTCCCGCGCACGCACGCGCCGCCGCCTGTTCCAGCGCACGATAGCTGAGGATGCGCGCGAGATGCTTTCGGTACGCGGCCGAGACGAACGGGTCGCCGTCCGCTTCGAGCGCGCCTGCCGCGGCGGCTGCAGCCTTGAACGTTTCCGCAATCGGCTTCTGTCCTCGTAGCGCCTGCTCGATCTCGGTCGGACGCACGGGCGCGTGGCCCAGTCCGGACAACGCCAGTGCTGCATCCGCAATGTCGCCGCGATCATCCAGCGTGAGCCATGCCGAGCAGGCGATGATGGCGAAATCGCCGCGGCGGCGCGCGAATTCGACGAAGGCGTGGCCATGCCGCGCCGGCGGCAGCGGCAGCGAGACGCCGGCCAGCAGTTCGTCCGGCGCGAGGGAGGTCGTGAGATAGCCGGTGGCGAAATCGGCGAACGCGATGTCGCGCCGGCCGCGCCGCGACACCGCGTGCAACCTGCCGCCGAGCAACGCCGTGATGTTCACGAGCTCCGCGGAAGCATCCAGATGGCACAGCGAGCCGCCGATCGTGCCGCGGTTGCGCGTCTGGACGTGGCCCACGTGCGCCAGCGCCTCGTGCAGCAGCGGGCAGTGCTGCCCGATTTCGCCGCAGCGCTCGAGGCCGCGCTGGCGCTTCATCGCGCCGATCTCGAGCACATCACCCTGCACGTGCAGATACGACAGCGCTTCGATGCGATTGAGGTCGACCAGATGATCCGGCGTCACCGCGCGGAAGTTGAGCAGCGGCATCAAGGACTGTCCGCCCGCGAGCACGCGCGCGTTCTCGTGCGTCGCGAGGATCACACACGCCTCTTCGACCGTGCGCGGATCGTGATAGACGAACGGCGCGGGCTTCATGATGACGTCCCGAATGGCGGCTTCGGCCCTGGGATCGCGAGCGCTTCCGCGGGATGCCGGGCGTGTACGCGAGTCGTCATTCCCGCGCAAGCGGGAATCCAGGCCGACGCCGAAATCGCCTGGGCTCCCGTTTCCACGGGAGCGACGAACGTACTCATCGCCGCGCAACAGCCTTCTGCATGGATGACGCTAATCGAGTTGCTCGATTTTGCGCACGGGTGTCTCCGGCGTCACGTCGCCGCGCCGTCGCGTGAGCGTCTCCTGCCCGTTCAGCTCCCAGTCGCCCGCGGTCGCGCGCTGCGCATAGCGTTCCCACGTGTCGGTCCAATCGCCCAGCGTGTAGCCGTGCCAGGGCGACTTCTCGGCGAGCGGCGGGAGCTCGAGCTCCTCCCACAGCGCGCGTGCGGCTTCCATGTACGGCCGCGTCGGCAGCGCGAGCGGCGCCATGGGGTGCTTCTGGGTCGCGTCGATCAACAGCGTCGATTCCGACTTGTCGGGCCCGTACTGCGAACCCTGCACGCCGCGCCGATACGGCACGATCTGGACGTCCTCGGTCGGCGTGGACCGGTAAGCCATCGACCAGAACACCGCGTCGGTGTTCGACGGCTCGATGTCCTCGCTCACGGCGATCACGATCTTGCCGCACTCGGGGCGCAGTGTCGCCGCGCCATGCAGCCCGCGCCACACTTCGGTGCGCAGCGTGCCGCGCGCGTACTGCACGAAGATCACCGGCCGCAGGTTCGACAACGGCTCGTGCATCACCACGCGCCGCACGCCGC
The DNA here is from genome assembly GCA_009377585.1 of Betaproteobacteria bacterium. Taxonomy (NCBI): domain Bacteria; kingdom Pseudomonadati; phylum Pseudomonadota; class Betaproteobacteria; species Betaproteobacteria bacterium. The sequence continues at coordinate 25,174 of WHTS01000055.1, read as the reverse complement.
GGATGCCGAGCGCGTCGCGCAAATGCGTGAGGAACAGCGGCTCGTAGGCGACCTTCTTCGCCAGGCTCGATTCGCTCGGCGTAACCTGGCTGATGATCGACGTGAAGACGGGCGAACGCTTGTGCGTGATCGCGGTTACCTGCATCGGCATGTTGTACGCTTCCAGCGCCACGTAGCCGTTGCTTTCGCCGAACGGGGCCTCGGGCTCGAGCACGGAGGTATCGATCAGGCCCTCGATCACGATCTCGGCGTCGGCCGGCACTTCGAGATCGACGCTCACGCATTTGGTCTTGCGGATCGGCTCGCCGGCCAGTCCACCCGCCACCTCCAGCTCGTCGCGGTCGACCGGGAGCTTTTGCGGACCGGTGAAGAACACCACCGGCGCACAGCCGATGACGATCGCGATCGGCATCGGCGCCTTGCGGTCGCGGTACTTGAGCCAATGCAGCCAGCCGCCGGCGCCGCCCACGCGCGCCACCATGCGCACGCCGAGGCGGTCGGTCGCTTTGAGCCCGGCGCGGTAGGTGCCCATGTTCTGGATGCCGTTGTCGGGATCGCGCGTGACGCACAAAGTCGCCGTGAGATAAGGCGCGGCGTCGAATCCGGGCGTCGAGATGGGTACCGGCAGCCGCGCGAGCCCGCCGCCGGGTTCCTTCAGCGCCGCGCCCTGAATCACGACTTGCTGGCACGCAGCGGAATCGACTTCGATCGGCCGCACCGGATTGGCGATCGCCTTCATCCAGGTCGACCCGATCTCCTCCACCGGCTTCCCCATCCCGGCCGCATAGATCCGGGCCGAGGACGCGAGCGCGCCGACCGCGACCGGCATGTCGTAGCGGCGGCCCTTCGCGTCCACCACGTGGGTGAAGAGAAAGGCGCGGCGCTCTTCCTGCGCGATGCCGCCGAGGAACTGCCAGCGCACCAGCGGATGCAGCTGCGTATCCTTGTCGATCGGCCGCTCGACGCGCACCAGCAGGCCCTGCGACTCGAGTTGCGCCAGGTGCTCCTGGAAGTCCAGCGGCGGCCGCGTGGCGGGCAGCGCTTGCGACCGGGGTTGGCTTTGGGTCTCGTCCGGCATGTCGACACCGCCTTTCGGCGTCAGTTGTGGAAGGAGCCGCTGCGGATGACCGCACCCATCCGCTCCATCTCGGACTTGATGAAATCCGCAAACGCGTCGGGCGAGTTGGCCACGATCTCGATACCAGCCTTGTGCAGCACCTTGGCGTCGGCGGACTTGAGCGCCTGCACGATCTCGCGATTGAGCTGCGCGACGAGCGCGGGCGGTGTCTTGCGCGGCGCGAAGAATCCGATCGTGGCCTCGGCGCTGAATCCCGGCAGGGTTTCGGCCACGGCCGGAAGATCGGGCATGAGCGGCGTGCGCTTGGGCGTGGAAACCGCGAGCGGGCGCACCTTGCCTTGCTGGATGTGGGGCGTGATCGGACCCAGGGCTGCGAACATCATGTGCGCCTCGCCCGAGAGCAGGCCGATCATCGACGGCCCCGAGCCCTTGTACTGGATGCGCACGATCTTCGTCTGCGACAGGTGCTTGAAGAGCTCGGCCGCCATGTGCGGCGTGGAGCCGGCGCCGCCCGCGCTGTAGTTCAAGTCCCCTGGCCGCGCCTTGGCGAGCGCGATCAGCGCCTTGACCGACTTCACCGGCAACGAAGGATGCACCACGAGCACGTTCGGCGAGCTCATCGCAAGCGTGATCGGGGCAAAGTCTGCGATCGGGTCCCAACCCACCTTGTTCAGGAACGGCTGCAGCCACACGGTCGCGCCGTAGAAGAGCAAGGTGTAGCCGTCGGGCTGCGCCTCCTTGGCGATGTACTCGATGGCGATCGAGCCGCGATTGTCCACGATCACGCGCTGGCCGACGCGCTCGGACAGCTGCTGGGCGGACAAACGCGCACCCCAGTCGTGATTGCTGCCGGGCGCCGCGGTCACGACGCGGATCGGCCTGGTCGGATACTTGTCCTGCCCCGCAACCGATCCGGCAGCCAAAGCCGTACCGAGGCAGATCGCGTGCACGACGGGACGCAATGCCGACATGGTTCTCCTCCGGATGGACGCACGATCATAACGCCTTTGCCGGGCAGGAGGGACGGGCCGGATCTCATGTCACTGCATTGCCGCGCAAACGCCGTCGGTACCGAAGGTTGCGACCGAGCGCGAATCCGGCTATACGTTGGCCACGGGCCGAACGGCCCCACTGTAGTGGGCCGCAGGGCCCATCGTATCGGGCCGAACGGCCCATCGTGTCGGGCTGCAGGGCCCATCGAACGGGAGCCAATTCATGAGCGTAGTCGAGATCGAACGCAGCGATGGGATCATGGTGATCCGGATGAACCGGCCGGAGCGGATGAATGCCCTGGGCACCGAATTGCGCGCGGGATTGAAGCAGGCCTGGGACGAATTCGATGCGAGCTCCGAGCTCGAGGTCGCCATACTGACCGGCACGGGACGCGCCTTCTGCGCCGGCGAAGACATGAAGGAGTCGGTGGAGCGCGGCACCGTCGGCAGCGCAGCCGCTCCGGACAACGTGCGCACCAACCTCTTCAGCGAAGGCAAGCTGGACAAGCCGGTGATCGTAGCGGTGAACGGATTCGCCATGGGCGGGGGCTTCAAGATCGTCGATACGGCAGACTTCCGGGTCGCGGTGCGCGGGGCGGTGTTCGAGTCCTCGGAAGCGAAGCGCTGGCTGCTCGGCGGTTACGAGCACGGCCACATGGGCACGCTGCCGCACACGATCGCCACGGAAATCGCCTTCGCCTTCCGCTTTACCGCCGAGCGACTGTACGAGCTGGGATACCTCAACCGGCTGGTCGACAGCGTCGACCAGCTCATCCCCACCGCGCGCGAAATGGCGGCCCACATGCTCACGCTCCCGCCGGCCGCGCGCGTCAACACGCTCGCATTGATGCGCGCGATGCGCCAGCGCGTGCCCGAGGAGATCGAGGAGCTGGCCGCGCGGCTCAAGGACCACGGCGCGAAAGACGACCTGATGGAGTCGCGCAAGGCGTTCGCCGAGAAGCGCCCGCCGCGCTTCAAGGGCTGGAACAACCCGGAAGATCGCAAGCGCACGCCGAAGCTCGCTGCACACAAGGGCTGACGCGAGCAACGAATCAGCGCCAACAGGGGGCGGACCACGGTCACGCCGGCCATCTTGTTAAACAGCTTCTCGCGCAGCTGATCGACCTGGCGAAGAACCCGTCGGGGCAGATCAATTTCGCGTCGTCGGGCATCGGCGGCGCGGCACCTGTTCGGGCCGGTGGGTTACGGGATCGTTGCTCGAGAAAGGCAGGTAAGCTAGCATTGGCACTCTTGAATTACTGTTTGAACAGCCATGAAGGTTCTTTCACTCAAGGTTTCGGAATCCCTGGACCGCAAGCTCGCGGCCGTCGTAAAGCGGCGCCGAATCCCGAAGAGCGTCGTCGTTCGCGAAGCAATCGAACAGTACCTCGATGAGAGTCGGGAGGTGCGTGGCGGGTCTTTTCTCGAGTTGGCGGGCGACCTCGTAGGTTGCGTGAAAGATGCACCCCGCGACCTGTCCAGCAATCCGAAGCACATGGAAGGCTACGGCAAGTGATTTCCAGCCCGCTAGTCGATACCGGTCCGCTGGTCGCGCTGTTAAGCGAGAGCGACCGCCATCATGCTTGGACTAAGCAAGCGCTCGCGCGCGTGCGTGCACCAATGCGCTCCTGCGAGGCGGTCATTTCGGAAGCCTGGTATCTGCTGCATAACAGTCGCAAAGGGCAAGCAGCCCTGCTCGATTTGTTGGAGCGGGGCCTGCTGTCGATCGATTTTGCGCTTGGGTCGGAGCTCGTCCCGGTTCGACGCTTGGTCGACCGGTACCGGGATCAACCGATGTCCCTGGCGGACGCGTGCCTGGTTCGAATGGCCGAGTTGTATGACGAAGCCTCGATCCTGACCCTGGATTCAGACTTTTCCGTCTATCGAAAGAATGGCCGCCAGGTCATCACGCTGATCACGCCGTTCACTTGAAAACGCTTCCGGCGCACGCAGGGGCAAGCAGTGTGGTCCGGGCGGAACGCCGACCAAAGAACCCGCTTCACTGTGCCGGTTTCACGCCTGCTGCGACGATCACCTGGCCGAACTTTTTCAGCTCGGCGCGGATGAAGTCGCGAAATTCTTCCGGCGTTGTCGGCGCGGGCTCGTAGCCGACGTTGCGCAGGCGGGTCACCATGGCGGGATTCTTCAACGCCTGCACGGCATGCTGGTTGAGCTTGCGCAGCACCGGATCGGGCATGCCGGCTGGCCCGTCTGCCCCATGGACTTGTGCAACTGCTCGGCCAGCAGGCGCGAGGTGAGGTCGGTCCCGCCGCCCGCGGGAAACGGGCACACGATCCGGATCTGCTGGGTGGGATACGAGGTCTGCGCCAACGCCGGGGCGCCTGCCAGCGCCAATACACAGGCGCAGCCGCACCCGATCGTTCGGGATCGGTTCACGATAGGCCTCCTCATTGGAGTTGTGTTCGCTTATTCTAGCCTCCGGCTGCGGGGCGGATTCGCCGCCGTCGGTCCAATCGGGAAGGCAAGCCCGCCCGCTATGCGAGCGGCAACTCTCGGCTGGCCTCGCGTGCCGACGTACAGGGATTCCGGGCAGGCAGGCCGCAGCGGAACGAATATCTTAAGGAGCTTTTCGCAGCGCGGATGACATCCACGTCGCGCTGTACGCGGGCGAACAGCATCGGCCTGCATGCCGATGCGCGCACTGCAAGTGAGGGACAGGAGGAAAGATGAAGCGAATTGCACTGGCTACAGGCTCGATGTTGTGCGCGGCGGGATCGCTCTGGGTCTCGACGGCCGTGGCGGCCGAAACGTATCCGAGCCGCCCCGTGCGGCTGATCATCCCCTACTCCGCCGGCGGCGCGGCCGATGTCGTGACCCGCATCTGGGCGCAGAAGCTGCCCGAGCTGCTCGGCCAGCAGATCGTCATCGACAATCGCACCGGGGCCGGCGGACTGATCGGCACCGAGATCGCGGCCAAGTCGACCCCCGACGGCTACACCCTGATGGCGTCGGGAACGCCGCTGGTGATCGTGCCGCATCTCTATCGCAAGACCCCGTATGATCCGATGCGCGATTTCATGCCGATCATGCAGTACGGCGCCCAGCCCTATGCGCTCACGGTCCATCCCTCGCTCGGCGTCAGCACGGTGCAGCAGCTGATCGACCTGGCGAAGAAGCAGCCCGGGCAGATCAATATCGCGTCGTCGGGCAACGGCGGCGCCCAGCACCTGTTCGGGGCCTTGTTCGTATCCATGGCCAAGCTGAAGATGGTGCACGTGCCGTACAAGGGCAGCGGCCCGGCGCGCGCCGATCTGCTCTCGGGCCAGGTGAAGGTCGGCTGTCTGGGCATCACGAGCGTCATCAACCAGCACAAGGCCGGGCAGCTCAGGATCATCGGCGTCACCAGCGCCACGCGCTCGCCGGCGATCCCCGACGTGCCCGCGATCGGCGAGACGGTCAAGGGTTACGAGGCCACGCTCTGGACCGGCTTGCTGGCCCCCAGCGGAACGCCGCAGGCCGCGATCCAGCGCATCCACGCCGATCTCACCAAGGTGCTGGCGCGCCCCGACATCCAGAGCGCATTCAAGCGCGTGGGAAACGACCTGGTGTCGACCGATCCCAAGTCATTTGCCGAAGTGATCCGGGCGGACTACAAGAAATGGGGCGACGTGGTGCGCGAGATCAACCTCAAGATCGGTTGATGCGAGGGCAAAGAGGCGTCGGCTCCCTATCGAACCGTCGTCCAATACACAATGATCGATGAAGGAGGCATACCCGAAATGATCAACAAGGGAGGCATTGCGATGAAACGGCTCGCGCACGCTGTGGCGATGGTTTGTGCGATTCCCTGCGCCGCGATGGCGCAAGAACCGGCGCAGGAGCCGGTATCCCAGTACCCGAGCCGGCCGATGCGGATGATCATTCCGTTCGCTCCGGGCGGCGCCTCGGACTTCATCGGCCGCATCCTGCAGCCGAAGTTGAGCGAAGCGCTCGGCCAGCAGGTCGTCGCCGAAAACCGGCCTGGGGCTTCGGGCAATATCGGGGTCGAGCAGGCCGCCCGCGCTACGCCGGACGGCTACACCTTCCTGCTCGGCAACGTGAGCAGCATGGGCATCAACCCGAGCATGTTCCCGAGCTTCCCGTACAAGTCCACGCGCAACTTCGTCCCCATCACGCTCGTGGTCGATGTGCCGGGCGCGTTCGGCATCCATGGTGCGCTGCCGGTCAAGAACATGGCCGAGTTCATCGAATACGCCAAGCAGCGCCCGGGCAAGCTCAACTACGGCTCGGCCGGCTACGGCAGTGCACAACGCATGGCGCTGGAATTCTTCATGCTGAAGGCCGGCATCAAGATGGCGCACGTGCCCTACAAGGGCGGCGCGGGTGCGGCCACCATTGCGACCATTTCCGGCGAGGTCGCGGCGACAATGGTGACCACGGCCTCGCTCGTGCCGCATGCCAACTCCGGCAAGATCAAGATTCTCGCCGTCGTTTCCAAGAAGCGCATTCCGGCGCTGTCCAATATTCCGACCATGGTCGAGCTGGGCTACCCGGAGCTGAGCCTGGGATCGTGGCAAGGCATCTACGTACCCAAGGGTACGCCGCGGCCGATCGTCGACAAGCTGTTCAAGACCTTCACGAAAGTGGTGCACGATCCCTGGGTCGGCGAGCGCTACCAGAAGGTGAGCGCGCAGCAGATCACCAGCGACTCGCCCGAGGACTTCGACCGCTTCATGAAGGAACAGGTCGCGTTCTGGGGCAAGGTGATCAAGGACATCGGCATCAAGACGCAGTAAGAGAAACCCCGCAAGCAAACGATTCAGGGGCCGCATGCCCGCGCGCCATGCCGGGCGGGCATGCATCCGGGTCAGCCGCCCAGGAAGCCCGGATCCATGATGAGCGCGCGCGAGATCTCGAGCAGGCGCCGCTCCCCGCCCGAGAGCACCTTGGCCGCATGGCGGCGGCGCGCGGCGAGTCGCGCATAGCGGTCGAACACGGCCTCGGCCCGGCGCCGCGCTTCGCTCGTGGAGCCGAGCAGGTAAGCACCCATCCACAGGTTCTCTTCCACCGTCAGTCATGTCGGGGAAGATCGACTTGTCCTGCAGCACGTAGGCGATGCCGGCCCGGCGTAGCTTCTCGCTCGGCGGCAGCCGCGTGACGTCGCGCCCCTCGCTCCTCTCGGCTTGGCAGAAGAAGCGCCACCCGCGCGGCGGTCGTGCGCCGCGCGATTTCGCTCCCTGCGAGTTCGACCTACGGGGCATCGCGGACCGACGCCCACGCAACGCGCACGGGACCGGACCTGCGATGGTCTACAGAGTGAAACGCGCGAGACGAAGTTCCATGGGAGTCGAGGTTATACGAATAGCACGGAGAGTACGGTACGTCGACCCCCTCTTGGTGCACAATGCCCCTGCATGCCACACTGGAATCATTAGCAAGGCCAAGCCTGTGCTGCGTTCGCCGGCGGCGTCATTATGACGGCGAACTGGCGTGTGTACCCGGTTCTGTCGTTCACATCCTGCCCCGTCCCAGGGGCTCATGCATCCCGGCTCAAGGCGGGACTTCCCGCTTTTGGCCGCTTTGGTCTTTTTGTCCGCTTTTTGTCCATGGGTCCTCACCTCGACCAGAGGAGCGTGTAATGGTGCTCGGCAATGACATTCGCATCCACACACTACTCGCGTGCTTGCTGCTCGCGTGCGGCCTCGCCACAACGGCTGCCGCGGCGACCTTGAGCCCGCAGGAACAGAAGCTCGTGCCGCTGGCCAAGAAAGAGGGCGCGGTCACGATCATCAATCCGCTGTTCAGCGACGAGACCGCGCAACGCCTGGGCGAGGCGTTCATCAAGCACTACAACCTGGGTCCGGACTTCGAGTTCAACAATCTGCGCAAGGGAACGGGCCAGACGGTGGCGCAGGTGCGCCAGGAGATCAAGGCCGGCCGCTTCACGGTGGACGTGCACCTGGTCAGCGCCCCGGGTTTCTTCGCCGAGGCCGCCAAACGCGGCGCCTTCGAGAAGCTCGACAGCGCGCACTGGAAGAATCACCTGAAGCTCATCAAGAAGGCCGGGCAATACTCGAACTATCCCTATGCGGTCGTGCCCTTCGCCTACACCTTCCAGCCGGTCTGGAATACGTCCTGTCCGGGCATGGCAAACTTCAAGGCCGACTCGTATGCAGATGTGCTGCAGCCTTCGCTCAAGGGCAAGACCATCTCGCCCGACATCACCAAGAGCTTTACGTACACCAACACCGTGATCGCGCTCATGGAAGCGGGCATGGACGTGAATGCCATGTGGGACAAGCTCGAGGCCACCGACCCGCTGGTGGAATTCCGCAGCGAGCCCAAGATGCAGATGGTGATCTCGTGCGAGCGCCCGCTCGACATGTGGAACCTGGCCGGGCGCGTCTACCAGAACGTGCTGAAGAAAGCCGAGCTTTCCAAGGTGCTGAAGATCGGCCACTTCAAGGAAGGCCAGGTGATGCTGGGCAATCAGGCAGCCGTGCTCAAGGGCGCGCCCCATCCCAACGCCGGCAAGCTGCTGATCGAGTTCCTGCTCACCAAAGAGGGCGCCGATGTGGTGGTTCAAGGCGAGGCGGTCTACACCTTCCTCGACGGCTATTCGCCGCCCGCCGCCGCCAAGCCTTATCTGCTCGATATCAACACGATAAAGCTGCTCGGCATCAAGGACTGGGTGGCCGCGCAGAAGCAGTTCGAAAGCGTGCGCGAGGCCTGGAAAGAGCGCTTCCGCTAGAGGGCAGAGCCGACGATCGAGCGCGCCGATTGGCGTCATTCGAGTGCATCGACCGCGCTAATGTGGTGAATCGTAAATTGGTTGTAATTCGTCATTCCCGCGCAAGCGGGAATCCAGAACGAGACTGCGCCTGGACCCTCGCGTTCGCGGGGGTGTCGAACTTTTGACCCAGGACACCAGTTCGAGATCGCGCACCCCCGTCATGCCGCCCGAAACGACCCTCGAAGGCCTGCAGCAAGCGCCCGCCGCGAGACGGTGGCGCAGCGCGCTCACGCAGGAGTCCGTCGTCACCGTGATCGCGGGCGTCCTGATCGCGGTCGTGGTCCTGCTGCCGCTCGCCACGATGATCGTGAGCAGCTTTCGCGTCCTCGACCCCCTGGGGTTCGATACCGAGTGGGGGCTCAAGAACTACCGCGCGCTCTTTTCCGATCGGCTCATCGCCAAGGCATTCGTCAACACCATCCTGATCTGCACCGGTGCCACCCTGCTCGCGACCTTTCTCGGCGTGTCGCTCGCCTGGATCAACGCCCGCACCAACTGCCCCTGGCGCGACAAGCTCGAGCCGATCAACCTGATCCCGTTCTTCCTGAGCCCCTTCGTCGGCGCGATCGCCTGGCACAACCTCGGCGCGTCCAGGACCGGGCTGCTGAACGTATGGGCACGCGATCTGTTCGGCATCCAGGGCCACCTCATCAACGTCGACAATCTCTACGGCATCATCTGGGTCACCGGGATATTCTTCGCACCCCTGGTCTACCTGTTCGTGGTCGGGGCGTTGCGCCGCATGGATCCTTCGCTCGAAGACAGCGCGCGCACGACCGGGGCCGGACTCCTGCGCACCACTTTCACGGTCACGCTGCCGCTGGTGCTGCCCGGAATCCTCTCCGGCGCCATCATCGTGTTCGTCACGACCGCGGGCGAGTTCGGCGTGCCCTTCAAGCTCGGCGCGCCCTATGGCTACGAGACCTTCACCACCCAGATCTTCTCCAAGGCCGTGGGCGATGACGCCAATCACTACATGGGCGCCACCATGGCGATGGCGCTGGGGCTGATCACCGCGGTGTTCGTCTGGATTCAGCAGCGGATCATCGCGCCCAAGGACTTCACCACAGTGACGGGCAAAGGATTCCGTCCCAACGTGGTCGACCTGGGGCGCTGGAAGTGGGTCGCCCTGGGCTACAACCTCACCTTCGTCCTGGTGGCGGTGGTGCTGCCGCTACTGTGCCTGCTGGTCGTGAGCCTGCACCCGGTGTGGGAAGGCGAGATCATTGCGCGCGACCTCACGCTGCACAACTACAAGAAGGTGCTGTTCTTCTGGGATCCGGAAAGCATCTCGGCCGCCACCAACGGCATCATCAACAGCTTCATCCTCGCCTTCGCCGGAGCGACCATCGCCATGGTGGTGGCGCTGCCGGTGAGCTACATGATCCAGCGCCGCAAGGGCTTCGGTTCCCGGCTGCTGGATTTCATGTGCACGGTGCCGATCGGCTTCCCGGGGATCGTGCTGGCGATGGGCGTGCTGGTGACCTACATCCAGACACCGCTGTATGCGACGCTCTGGATCCTGCTGCTGGGCTACATCACCCGCTTCTTTCCGTATGGCCAGCGCAGCGTATCCGCCGTGCTCGTCACCTTGTCCGAGGAGCTCGACCAGAGCTCCCGCATGGCCGGAGCATCCTGGCTCACCACGCTCAAGCGCGTGACCATCCCGTTGCTCAAGCCCGGCATCTTCGCCGGCTGGATCCTGCTGTTCATCATCTTCCTGCGCGAGCTGTCGATATCGATCATCCTGTACACGACCGGCACCGAGACGCTTTCGGTCGGCGTCTACTATCTCGCGAACTTCGAGAACGAACCGCTGACCTGTGCGCTCTCGGTGGCTCAGACGGTGGTGCTGCTCGGGTGCATCGTGCTGTTCCGGCGCGTCGCGGGTGACGAGGCGATCAGCGCCTGAGAATCGAGAACCCCGCCATGCAAGCCACACCTGCCGAGACCGCCTATCTCGCCGTCACCGGTCTCGTGAAATACTTCGGCGACGACCGCGCCGTCGACGAGGTGTCGTTCGCCGTTGCGCGCGCAAAGCTCCTCACGCTGCTCGGACCCTCGGGTTGCGGCAAGACCACCACGCTCATGTGCATCGCGGGCCTGCATCGCTTCGACGTGGGTGAGATCGCCGTGGGCGGGGTTCCGTATTCATCGCCCGCGCGTGGTGTTTTCGTCCCGCCCGAGAAGCGCGACATCGGCATGGTGTTCCAGAGCTACGCCATCTGGCCGCACATGACCGTGACCGAGAACGTCGCCTACCCGCTTTCCATCCGCAAGCTCGACCCGGCCGAGATTGCCGAGCGCGTCGACGCGGCGCTGCGCCTGGTCGGCCTGCAGGAATTCGCCGGCAAGCTCGCCACCCAGCTTTCGGGTGGACAACAGCAGCGGGCGGCGCTCGCTCGGGCCATCGTGTTTCGCCCCAAGCTGCTGCTGTTCGACGAGCCGCTGAGCAACCTCGACCTGAAACTGCGCGAGCAGATGCGCACCGAGATCAAGCGCATCCAGCGCGAGGTCGGCATCACCTCGGTGTACGTGACGCACGACCAGGCCGAGGCACTGGTCATGAGCGACGAGATCATCGTCATGAGCAAGGGGCGGATCGAGCAGCGCGGCTCCGCGCACGACATCTATGCCCGCCCGGTGAACCGCTATGTCAGCAACTTCATCGGGGTCGCGAACCTGCTCGAGGGCCGGGTGCTGCGGGTAACCGCGCCGGGCCGCGGCGAGATCGAGGTTTCGCACGACGGCCGCGGCGTCGTCGTACCCTGCCTGCTCGGCGAGGGCATTGCCGAGGGGGATTCGGCCCTGCTTTGCGTGCGCCCCGAGAACGTCAAGGCGCTGCCGCAGCCCAACGGCGACCCGCACATCGAAGGCGAGATCACGCACACCATCTTCCTCGGCAATTGCATCGATTGCCGCGTGCGCTGGGGAAGCTTCGAATGGAAGGTTCTGGCGCATCCGCGCGAGATGCTCGCGCGCGGCGATCGGGTCTACCTCTACCCCGACCCGAAACATTCGCGCGCGGTGCGGCCATAGAGGGATGCATGAGCTTCGTCGAGATCCGTGCTCTGGACAAGCGCTTCGGCTCGGAAGCGGCCGTGCGCGGCTTCGATCTATCGGTAAGGCAAGGCGAATTCGTCACGCTGCTGGGGCCGTCGGGGTGCGGCAAGACGACCACGCTGCGCTGCATTGCAGGTCTCGAAAATCCGGACGGCGGTGAGATCGCGATCGGCGGCAGGACCGTCGCCTCGCAGCCGCGCGCGCTATTTCTCGCCCCGGAGCAGCGCAACATCGGCATGGTGTTCCAGAGCTATGCGGTGTGGCCGCACATGACGGTGTTCGACAACGTCGCCTATGGGCTGCGCGTGCGGCGCACCAGCCGCGCCGAAATTAAACGGCTCACCCGCGAAGTGCTGGAGCGGGTCGGGCTGGCGCATCTGGCCGATCGCTACGCGAACCGGCTCTCGGGCGGACAGCGCCAACGGGTCGCGCTCGCTCGCGCCATCGTCTATCAGCCGGAGGTCATTCTCTTCGACGAGCCCTTGAGCAACCTCGATGCCAAGCTGCGCGAACAATTGCGCGACGAGCTCGCGCGCTTGCAACGCGAGGTCGGAATCACGTCGATCTACGTCACCCACGATCAGACCGAAGCGCTGGTGATGAGCGATCGCATTGTCGTCATGGACAAGGGCATCATCCAGCAGATCGGCGATCCGAAAACGCTCTACGCGCGGCCCGCCAATGCCTTCGTGGCGAACTTTCTCGGTGTCGCCAATCTGCTGCAGGCTCGCCTGATCGCGCGCGACGGCGAATTCTGCGAGCTCGAAGTGGCACCGGGGGAAGGTTGTGCGCCGCTTTACCTGCGCGCGAGCAGATTGAACGGCGTTCAGGTCGGCCAGCCCATCATCCTGAGCATTCGGCCCGAGGATCTCCGCCTGCACCTCGAGCCTCCGGATCAGGCCGGCAACGTCAATGTCATCGAAGCGCGGATCATCGACACGGTCTACCTGGGCAATTTTCTCGATTGCCGCCTGCGCGTCGGCCGCTACGAGCTGGGCGTGCAGATCGATCACTTCGAGCGCCTGGCGCCGGATCAACGCGTATACCTGAACTTCCAGCCGCAGCATGGCGTTTGCCTGAGCCAGTAGTCCTCCTGTCCAAAGCGCGGGTGGAAGCAACCGGCGCTGCTCGTCATCGACCATTTGGGGATTGTCGCGGCGAGGGATGCCCGCACACCACGGGCTCACCAGGCTGCTGGGGCTTTCTCCTTCGCCATCCGAAAGCATTCATCGCGGTCGGTCGGGCCGTGTTCTCGGCTATGAAAATGTGGCGGCCGGATTGGATACCGGCTTGCTGGCCTGACAGCGGAGCGCATCGTTGCCATGGCGCACGGGTTTATCGAGCGTTCCCTATTTCATGTCACGCTCGTCCCTCACCCCCAACCCCTCTCCCGGGGGGAGAGGGGAGCGTCGCGTCCGTATTGGACTGTCGTCCAATACGGAACGATCAATAATCGCAGGAAGTTCCTGGCTCGCGCGAGCCTAGCGGGGCTGTGTTACCCCTGCCGCGTTGCGGCCTTCCCCTGCCGCGTCGCGGCCTTCCTTTTTCCGATCCTCCGCCGGGCCGCCGGCCGCGGACAGGTTCCTCGCCGTATTGACCAGTCCCACATGGGAGAATGCCTGAGGAAAATTGCCGATCAGGCGGCGACGGTCGAGATCGTATTCCTCGGCCAGCAGCCCCACGTCGTTGCGTAACGTAAGCAAGCGCTCGAAACAACGGCGCGCTTCGTCGTAGCGGCCCTGCAGGGCGAGATTGTCGGCGTACCAGAACGTGCACGCGAGGAAGGCGCCCTCGCCCTCGGGCAGACCGTCGATATGCTCGCTGGTTCGGTAACGATCGACCAGGCCCTCGCGCATGAGGTAGCGCTCCACCGCGGCGACCGTACCGACGATGCGCTTATCGGTCGCCGGCAAGTACCCGACCAGAGGCATCATCAGCAGGCTGGCGTCGATCATCTTGCTGCCGTAGTACTGCACGTACGAACCCAAGTCCCGATCGAATCCTTGCTCGTCGATGTCGCGGCGAATTTGCGTGGCCAGGCTGCGCCAGCGCTCCACCGGTCCTTTGAGCCCGAACTGCTCGACCGACTTCACCGCCCGGTCCACGGCAACCCACGCCATCAGCTTCGAATGCGTGAACTGTCGCCTCGGTCCCCGCACCTCCCAGATGCCTTCGTCCGGCTGGTCCCAGTCGTTCTCGAGGAAACGCATCATCTCGCATTCGATGCGCCAGGCATCTTCGCTCGGTTCGAGGCCGACGCGGCGCGCAAGGTGCAGCGAGTCGATCACCTCGCCGTAGACGTCAAGCTGATGCTGCTGCCAGGCGGCATTGCCGATGCGCACCGGCTTGGAATTCTCGTAGCCGGGCAGCCAATCGAGCGTGAGCTCGGTCAGCCGGCGTTCGCCCGACAGGCCATACATGATGTTCAAGTCGTCCGGGCGGCCGGCAACCGCGTTCACCAGCCATTCCCGCCAGGCGCGCGCTTCGCCCATATAGCCGCCGTTGATCAAGGCATAGAGGGCAAAGGTCGCATCGCGCAGCCAGCAGTAGCGATAGTCCCAGTTGCGCACGCCGCCGATTTTCTCCGGCAGCGACGTGGTGACGGCGGCCACGATGCCGCCGGTCGGGGCGTACGTCAGGGCCTTGAGCGTGATCATCGAACGCATGACCGGATCGCGCCATTCGCCACCGTAGCGGCAGCGTCCCGCCCATTCCTTCCACCATGCTTCGGTATCGCGCAGGGTCGCCTCGATGTCGCTTTCGGCCGGTGGTGCATCGTAGGTGCTGCGCCATGCGAGCTCGAAGCCGACCCGCTCGCCCGCGTGCACGACGAACTCGGCCGTGGTGTGCATGTTCTCGCCGCGCAGACCCACGGCGGTGAACAGATACAACGAATCAGGCCCTGCGACTGCGCGCAAGCCCCGTGGTGTGCGTCGCACCCAGGGTACGATGGAGCCGTAGTCGAAGCGGATGACGAGCTCCAGGCACATCGGCACCTCGCCGTCGATGCCCTCGACCAGGCGAAACAGATGCGGACCGCTCGATCCCGGCGTCATCCAGTCGATGACCTTCGCCCGTCCGGCGCCGGTATCGAATTCGGTTTCCAGGATCAGGGTGTCGCCCCGGTAGGCACGACGTACATTGCGTACTTCGTGCCTGGGCGCCAGCGACCAGCAGCCGTTTTCGTTCGATCCGAGCAAGGCCGCGAAACACGCGCCCGAATCGAAGCGCGGGAAGCAAAGCCAGTCGACCGAGCCGTTGCGGCCGACCAGTGCGGCCGTGCGGCAGTCGCCGACCAGCGCATAATCTTCGATCTTGCTTGCCACGATAGCGATTGAGGCTCCCAAGAGATTCGAAAGTTCCGACGCTCAGCGATTCGAAAGTTCCGGCGCTCAGCCCGTACGCGAGTCAGCAAATGCTCGAATCGCCGCCGCACCCATCGTTGCAGGCGTCGTGCCCGCGGCGGTTCCACGCGCCCACGGGGCAAACATGCCCGCATCGCGCCGGGTTATCATGACGACAATCACCGGCGACAGGCAGGGTCATGTTCGTATCCACACGCAAGCACCGCTTCATTCGTACCGCACTCTGCGTCACGCTCGTTGCTCTGGGCGTATCCATGCATCCCGGCGATGCCGCCGCACAGAAATGGCCCGAGCGCAACGTGCGCATCGTCACGCCGTTCGGCGCCGGCGGCGGCACCGACATCTTCGCCCGCATCCTCGCGCAGCGCTTCAGCGAACGCCTGGGCCAGCAGTTCATCGTCGAGAACCGGCCCGGCGCGGGTTCCACGATCGGCACGGAATACGTTGCGCGTGCACCCGCCGACGGCTACACGTTTCTCATGACCTCGGCCTCGTTCTCGTTCAGCCCGGGCCTTTATCCCAAGCTGCGCTACAACCCGATCGAGGATTTCGTGCGCG
The DNA here is from genome assembly GCA_009377585.1 of Betaproteobacteria bacterium. Classification (NCBI taxonomy): domain Bacteria; kingdom Pseudomonadati; phylum Pseudomonadota; class Betaproteobacteria; species Betaproteobacteria bacterium. The sequence goes on along the minus strand of WHTS01000055.1, from coordinate 9,364 downwards.
TCTCGCAAGCGGTAAGCGTGCCGCATGTCATCGTCGTGCTGCCTTCGTTCCCGGCAAAGAACCTGCAGGACTTCGTGCGCCTCGCGCGTGAGCGGCCCGGCGACGTTCTCTACGCTTCGGCCGGACCGGGCAGCGCGATGCACCTGGCGGGGGCCCTGTTCGGCATCGTTTCCAAGACGAAGATCACGCACGTGCCCTACAAGGGCGGCGGCGCGACCACGACGGCGGTCATGAGCGGCGAAGCCACCACGGCTTTCAATACCCTGGAGACGGTGCTGGCGCTCATCCAGTCGAATCGGCTGCGTGCGCTTGCGGTCTCCACGCGCGAGCGCTCGCCGGCGTTGCCCGACGTGCCAACCGCGATCGAAGCGGGCATCAAGGACTACGAGGTGATCGGATGGTTCGGCCTGATGGCGCCCAAAGGCACGCCGTCCTCGATCATCGAGCAATTGAGCCGCGAGACGACAGCCGCGATGCAGAGCTCCGACATCCGCAGCCGGACCACGAAGCAGGGTGCGAAGCCCGTCGGCAGTTCGCCCGCGGAGTTCGAACGCTTCGTGCGCTCGGAAGTGGCGCGCTGGACCAAGATCATCCAGCAGGCCGGCATCAAGCTGGAGTAGATGCGCCCTACCCAGGAACCCGGCCCGCACCAGCAGGCAGCGTGACTCCCCTCTCCCCTCTCCCCTCGGGAGAGGGGCTGGGGGGTGAGGCCGGGAATTCGCGGACCATGGTCCGCGCCGGCCGAACGGCATCGGCGTGCATGCCGATGCGCGCACTGCAAGTGAGGGAAGTCATGAGCACGGCGCATAATTTTCCCTCACCCTCGATCCCTCTCCCGAAGGGAGAGGGAAGACAAGCTGACAGAAGCGAGAGGTCGCAGGAACGAGGACAGAAGATGGGTCGAGAAGTCGAAGAGCTCGCGCGCTTCGTCGCCGCCACGAGTCATGACGATATCCCCGAGCGGGTGCGCAGTCACGCGAAGCTCGTGCTGCTCGACACGCTTGGCGTCATCCTCGCGGGCAGTGAACGACCCGAAGTGCGCTCGCTCCATGAGCAACTCGCCCGCGGCGCCGGCATGGGCGCATCGGTGTGGGCGCGCGCCTGGCCGCACCACGACCCGCGCTCCGCTGCCCTGCTCAACGGCATCGCCGGGCGTGCGATCGAGCTCTGCGAGGGCTTGCGCCTCGTATCGGGCCAGGCCGCCATGCAGGTGCTGCCGGGAATTCTGGCGTTGTCGGAGTCTCGTGCCAGCAGCGGGCGAACATTGCTATCCGCGCTGATCCTCGGTTACGAGGTGGCCGGGCGCTTGTGCAGCGTCTTCACGCCGCGTCCGCTCGCGCATCAGAATGGTCAGGCCTCGTTGCTCGCCGCCGCCGCGGCCGGCGCCCGCCTGTGCGGGCTCGATGCCACCGGCATCAGCCGTGCGATGCGCATCTCGACCACACTGCTGCTCACGCCGAGCTACACCAACGTGGTTGCCGGGGCCACCGCGCTCAACGTCGCCGGCGGCATGAGCGGATTCGTGGGTGCGCTCGCGTCCGAATTGACGCTCGCCGGCTTCGAAGCGCAGGACGATGCCATCGAGGAAGCGCTCGGCCAGATGGTGGGAGCCGGCTTCGATGCGTCCCGCCTGCTCGACGGGCTCGGCTCGCAGTGGCAGATCACGCGCAACTACTTCCGGCTCTATGCCTGCTGCAACCCGATCCACCCCGCGCTCGACTGCCTGCGTGCGGCCCTCGCCGAGCTGCAGCCCGCGCCCGACGCGATCGAGCGCATCGAGGCGGCAACCTACCGCTTCGCTGCGGTCATGCGCAATCCGCAGCCGCCCAACTTCTTCGCCTCCAAGTATTCGCTGCCGCACGCGGCCGCCGTGCTGGCGGTGCGCGGCGATCTGGATCATGCGGCGATGGACGACAGCGCCCTGAACGACCCGGCGATCGCCGCGCTGAGAGCGCGCGTACAGGTCAGTGAAGATCCGGCGATGAGCGCCGTCGCGCCGCGGCTGCGGCCGGCCCGCGTGACGGTCACGCTGAAGGACGGAAGGCAGGCGACGCACGCCTGCGAAAGTCACCGGGGCGACTTCAACGACCCGTTCCAGCCCGAGGAACTGCACGCCAAGTTCCGCGGCTTGGCGGGACTCGTGCTCAATGACGAAGGGATCGCGTACGCCGAGTCGCTGTGCGCGGACATCGACCACGTGCCGGACATGCGAGACGCCATCGCCGAGCTCGGCCGGCACGCGCGCCGCTAGGTGGGAGGAGTGGCGCGAAGCCGCGGGGTGTGGCCTTCCCCTCCTCTCATGAGGAGGGGTGGCGCGAAGCGACGAGGTGGTGTGGTTCTAAAGATCGAAGCGTAAGCATCCTGGAGGAGCAAGCCATGATGGATCTCGTGATTCGCAGCGACCGGGTGGTCACACCGATCGGTGTGGCCGCCTGCGACGTGGCCATCGAAGGCGAACGCATCGCCGCGGTTGCGGCGGCCGGCACCTTCGGCGCCGCAGCCGCACGCCGCATCGTCGACGCGACCGGCGCGATCGTGATGCCGGGCGGCATCGACCCGCACGTACACTGCAAGTGGTATTCGCCGCAGCCCGATGGCAGCGTCGTCTACACCGATCCCGCTTCGGTGGTGAGCCGCGCCGCCCTCTACGGCGGGACCACCACCCTGATCGATTTCGCCCGCTGGACCCACGGCAAGACCATTCAGCAGGCGATCGACGATCGGCATGCGGAATGGCGCAACGACTGCTATTGCGATTACAGCTTCCACATCATGGTCGAAGGTGCGTTGCCGCCCGAGCTGTTCGAACAGATCGGCACTGCGGTGCGCTCGGGTTATCCCACGGTGAAGATCTTCACCACCGACATCACCCCCAGCCGCCGCGGGCGCATGGTGGACTTCGGCGACATCTGGGAAGTGTTTCGCGTGGTCGCCCGCGAACAAGGCATGTGCGTCATGCACGGCGAGGACAACGACATCGTGATGCATATGTACGAAAAGCTGATCCGCGAAGGGCGCGTCGGCTTCGAGCACATGGCGGAGGTGCACAACGCAATGTCCGAAGACATGTCGTTTCGGCGCATCCTTGCGCTGGCGCAGAACGTCCCCGGCATCGTGCTCTATTTCATGCACGTCAGCGCCGCCAACGGGGTTCGCGCCATTCGCGAAGCCCGCGCGCGCGGGCTGCCGGTGTACGGCGAGACGCTGCATCAGTACCTGATGTATACCGAAGAAGACTACAAGCGCCCCAACGGCCAGATCTATCACACCTACCCGTCGCTCAAGTCGCAGGCCGACCAGAACGAGCTCTGGGCCGGCACCGTGGACCGCACCATTCACACGGTCGCGACCGATGAGGTCTGCTGCGCGCTCAACGTGAAGACACTGGGAAAGCGCATCGACGACACGACCGGCGGCAACGTCGGCGTCGAGCCTCGGGTCGCCATCATGTATACCGAGATGGTGGGCCGGCGCGGTTACTCCCTGGAGAAGTTCGTCGACCTGGTGTCGAGCAACGCGGCCCGCATCATGGGGCTTTATCCGCGCAAGGGCGCGATCGCCGCCGGCGCCGATGCCGATATCGCCGTGCTCGATCCGGCCAAGCGAACCACCGTTCGCAAGGAGATGCTGCACGAGCAGGACTACTCGCCGTGGGAAGGCCACGAAGTCCATGCCTGGCCCACGCTCACGGTGCTGCGCGGCAAGATCGTGGTCGAGAACGGCAACTTCCTCGGCGCGCCGAGCGACGGAGAATATTTGCTGCGCACGATTTCCGAGCCCATTCGCAGCGGTGCGGCGTTGTAGCCCGGGCGCAGCGCGTGGACGCAATTCGCCTCGCACGCTTGCTGCAAGACACGCTCGCGCTGTGGCAGCTCGAGGGGACAGTCCGGGCGGATCCGGTTTCGGGCGCCGTGGTCGTGCAAGGACTGCCGGATGCCATTGCGACGGTCGAGCGTGCACCGGACGGCGATCCGTTTCGCTGGTACGTGCGCTGGCACGACGGCGCATCGGCCGCCACGCCGGCGCGCGTGCGGCCGTGCGGATCGCTCGTCGGCATTCTGGCGGCACTGCGGCGCGCGTTCGGCGTCGAGCGTGGGAGCGCGATCCGGATCGCGCCGCAGCCCGATGCGAGCATGCCGCCGCAAAATTCCGTCGCAACGTCACCGCCAGCGCGCGCAGAAGCAGATTCGACGCAGCCCGATACGGATGTGCCGCCGCAAGATTTCTCCGCAGCGCCGCTCGCAACCCGCGCAGGCGCGGATTCGACGCAGCCCGGTCGCGGCAAGAGCGTCGAGCGTGGCGATGAAACATGCAGTGTTGCTTCGCGCGCAGATGGCCGCATTCCGGTCACGATCCTCACGGGCTTTCTCGGCAGCGGCAAGACGACCCTGCTCGCGCGGCTGCTGCGGCATCGCGCGATGGGACGCACTGCGGTCATCGTCAACGAGTTCGGCGAGATCGCTCTCGACCACGACCTCATCGAGACCAGCGACGAGAGCTTCGTGCGGCTCTCGACCGGATGCCTGTGCTGCCACGTGCGCAGCGATCTCGTGCTGACGCTGGCCGACCTCGCCGCGCGACGAAGCATGGGCGAGCTGCCGCGATTCGAACGGGTCGTGATCGAAACGAGCGGCCTTGCCGATCCCGCGCCGATCCTGCATGCGGTCATGACCGATCGAACGCTGGCCGAGGCATACACGCTCGATGGCGTCGTCACCACGGCGGACGCAATCACGGGGCTGACCGCGCTCGATCGGCATCCCGAGTCCGTGCGCCAGGCGGCTGTGGCCGATACGATCGTTCTGACCAAGACCGACTTGCCGCAGGCGGATGCGGCGGCGCTGACGTCGCGGCTGCGTAGGCTGAACGGCGATGCGCGCATCATGAACATCGTTCGCGGCGAGGTTACGCCTGCCACGCTGTTTGCGAGCTCGCTGCATTCTCCCTCACCCCCGACCCCTCTCCCAGAGGGAGAGGGGAGTCACGAGCTGCCCTCTTCCGCACCTTCGACCGCTTCCTTGCAAGGGAGCTCGATTCTCCCCTCTCCCCCCGGGAGAGGGGCCGGGGGGGTCGGCCGGGAATTCGCGGACCATGGTCCGCGCCGGCCGAACGGCATCGGCCTGCATGCCGATGCGCGCACTGCAAGTGAGGGAAAACACACCCGAGCGCACGTCGCGCACATCGCTCATGACCCCGAAACTCACGCGCACACCGAAGGCGTCACGACCCGCTCTTTCGTCCGCGACCAGCCGCTGCACGCAGCCACCCTCGCGTTGTTCCTCTCCGCGCTCGCCGACAACTGTGGCGAGGATCTGCTGCGGCTGAAGGGCATCGTTCGAGTCGCCGAAACCCCGCAGCAGCCTGCCGTCATCCACGGCGTGCAGCACGTCTACCATGCGCCCGAATGGCTTGCGCGCTGGCCTTCGGCCGACGAGCGCACCCGCATCGTGTTCATCGGGCACCGCATACCGCCCGCATGGATGGAAAACCTGCTCGATCTGCTCGAGGACGAAGTAGCGGACGCAACCGCATCCCGAGCCGTGGCCGCTGTCGTGGCCGCTTGACAGCCGCCCGCGCCCGGCCGATCATCTGCGCATGTCGAGCCTGCAACTAGCCGAAGCCGCCGATCACGCTGCCGCCGAGGCAATGGATCGGTACGTGATCGTCAAGTCGACGATCTACACCTCGGGCGAGCGCGATCCAAGAGAGCCGCAGCCGCCGCAAGATACGCGCGGCAAGCTGCACCTCATGGGGCCCGATCCGCGCCTGCCGCGCATGCCCGACAAGCCGACCCTGTTCGACTTTTTCAAGTACCGCTTCGGGCCATGCACGCACATGCTGCAAAGCGCCCGGCTCGCGCAGAACAACGGGACGAGCGAAAAGATCGTGCTCGCCTGCCTGCTGCACGATGTCGCCACCAGCGGCCTCATCCGCGCCGACCACGGCTACTGGGCGGCGCAGCTGGTCGAGCCCTATGTCGACGAGGAAGTCGCGTTCGCCATCCGCTATCACCAGGCGCTGCGCTTCTACCCCGACGAATCGGTCGGCTACGAGTATCCGCAATCCTACATCCGGCTCTTCGGCGCGGACTTCAAGCCCGAGCCCTATGTCGATCGTGCCCACGAATATGCGCGCAATCACAAGTACTACATGAGTGCGCGCCTGCTGACCGTAAACGACCTGTACTCGTTCGATCCGAACGTGCATGTCGAGCTGGAAGAATTCACCGATATCGTCGGCCGCCACTTCCGCCAGCCGAAGGAAGGTCTGGGCTTCGACGAGAGTGCGTCCGCGCACATGTGGCGGACCATCAACTGGCCGACGCGGTACCTGTAGTCCGGCCCGCGGCGCTCGTGCGCCTCTGTAGCATCTCCCGCAGCGTCTTCCTGAGATCGGTCAGGTAGCGCACGTGCTCTTCCTCGATGGTATGCCGTACGCTTTGCTTGTACTGGCGCGCATACCAGGCGGCACGTTCCTCGATAGTACGGCGCATCGCTGACGGATCCGGCAACACCGCGTTGCCGAGCAGGATCTCGCGCACCCAGCGCGCCTGGTGCTCGAACACCATGTTGAGCGCGGTGTCGGTATTGAAGAAGCCCATGAAGTACAAGCCTGGCCAGCCCGGCGGCACGATCCGCATGTAAAGCCCGAGCTGGTTATCTTCGGCATTCACGATGTCGGGCTCAACGACATCGAGGTCGATGCGGTAGCCGGTGGCGGCGATCAAGACGTCGAATTCTTCGGCCGTGCCGTCATCGAAGCGGATGGTGCGGCCCTCGATGCCCGCGATGCCGCCCTTGACCTCGATGCGCCGGTAGGCGATGTCGGTCACCACGGTGGCATTGGACGTGACGTGCGTGAGCGTCTCGGGGCGCTTGAAGCCGAGCCGCGTGAGGTCGCCGTGCGCAAGCCAGGTGAGAAAGCGCGTGATCCGGCGCCGCAGCGGTCGCGGAATCCAGGGACGCTGGATTTGCGCCGTGATGTCGGTGAAGGCGCGCCCGAACAACAGCTTCGGCAGGATCAGAACGCCCGAGCGCGCGACCAGCACGCAGCGCGGCGAAGTGACGCAGACATCGCTCGCGATGTCGCAGGCGCTGTTGCCGATGCCGACCACGCAGATGCGCTTGCCGACATAAGGCTCCGGCGCCTTGTAATGATGCGAATGCAGATAGTCGCCGCCGAAGCGTTGCAGCTCCGGGATCTCGTAAGGCCGGGTGAGATGCCCGGTTGCGACGATTACGGCATCGAAGGTTTCGACCGTTCCGTCGGTGAGCTCCAGGCGCCAGCTCGGGGCTTCGCGCGCGGGCTCGAAGTCCGGGCGCACCCCCACGACCCGGCTACGAAAACGGATGCGCGGCGTCACGCCGAAATGCTCGGCATAGCGCACGAGGTAACGATGCATGTCGGCGTGATCGGGGAAGTCCTGCGTCTCAGCATCGAAATCGAGATCGCTGAAGCGCGTTACGCCGCGCGAGGTATTGATGTGCAGCGTCCGATAGGCCGACGAGCGTCCGTTGTCGTTCAGATACCACCACATGCCGCCGACCTGGCTGCCGATCTCGAACACGGATACGTCGAAGCCGACTTCCAGCAGGTACTTGGCCGCGCAGATGCCGCAGGCACCGGCGCCGATGATCGCGACACGCTGGCTGCCGCGCCGGTTCGGGCCCGCGACCGGCGCATCGAGCCCGCGCTGGTAGACCGACTTGGTGCCGGTCACAGCACGGAGCGCACCAGCCCGCCGTCGACGCGCATCGTCGTGCCGGTGATGTAGCTTGCCTTGCTGGAGGCGAGGAAAGCCACGATGTGAGCGAGCTCCTGGGGTTCGCCGATGCGCCCCACCGCGGTCTCCTCCGCGCGTTCGGCCAGCGCCTGCTCGATCGGCATGCCCTTCTGCTGTGCCCTCGCCGTGACGTTCGAAAGCATGCGCTCGGTCAGGATCGAGCCGGGACAGACGTTGTTCACGAGGACCCCATCGCGCCCTACTTCGTCGGCGAGGCTTTTCGCGAACGCCACCACGCCCATGCGCGTTGCGCCCGACAGCGCCAGGTTCGGTATCGGCTGATAGACGGTGCTGGCGAGGATGTTGACGATGCGCCCGGCGCCGATCGCCTTCAGGTGCGGCAATGCCTCGCGCGACATGCGCGAGAAGAACAGCAGCGAGCGCTGCACGGCGGTGGCCCATTGCTCTTCGGTGGCAGCGTGCGCCTGTGCGAGCGGCGGTCCGCCCGAATTGTTCACCAGGATGTCGATGCGGCCGAATCGGTCCACCGCGGCTGCGATAAGACTGCGGATCGTGTCGTAGCGATCGAGGTCGCCCGCAACGACCAGTACCTCGGCGCCGGTCGCAGCCCGGATTTCCTCGGCCGCCGTGTCGAGATCGACCTGCGAGCGGCTGCAGATCGCCAGCTTGCAGCCCTCCTCGGCCAGCGCCTGCGCGCAGGCGCGTCCCAGCCCTTTGCTTGCGCCGCCGACGATGGCGACCTTGCCCTTCAGTTCGAGATCCATGCCCCCTCCCCGTTTGTCGAAGCTAGCCGCGCGGCTTGACCCAGGTTTCCGACCAGGCGAGGCAGGCAGTGGTCGACTGCCGGTCGCCCCGCATCTCCATCCAGGGTGCGCCTGGCGCGAACCGTCCCGCGATCTCGAGCTGGGCCGAGCGCGCGGGGAAGAACGTGCTGAAGACACCGAGCGGCCGGTTGCCCATGCCCGGCGCCATGGTGAGCACGAACGGCTCGATGCAGTCGTACCAGGTGAGCACGATGCGATCGACGTCGGTGGCGATCGTCTCCACCACCGAAGAGCGCGGATCGCCCTTGCGCTCGAACTCGGCCTCCATGACCGGCAGCTCGAGATTCGCGAACGCCGGAAACAGCAGCGTCTCGATCGTCGCCTGCAGCCAGCGCGCGACTGCGATGTTGTCGCTGTAGATCTGCACGGCTCCGTCGATCAAGGGTGATGTCACGAACAGCGCATGACCCGCGCCTGCGGGACACCACAGCACGCGCCAATGGCTGACGCGCGAAGAAAGCGTCTGGCCGCCATCGAGGCTAAGACGGATGAAGGAATTCTCCCCGGTCATCAGGACTTCGTTCGGATCGACGGGTTGCGCCATCGCGGTTTCCTCCGTGTAAATACGAGTTGTCCAGCGCGCCTCGGCCCGCGATCGTTCGATGCCGTGACCGATCGCTTGCCCTTTCCGCCATCGTACCGTCATCTCGGGCCACGGCAAAGGCAGCGGAGAAGCGTTCGCTGCCGATCAGCCCGCCCAAGCCTGCAAGTTGAGAAACTCGCGGCGCGTTTTCGGTCCGTAGGTGAGAAAGGCGGGATCCGGCCGCTCCGAACGATAGGCCTCGCGCTCGGCTGC